>CAZUVM010000064.1:0-22824 GCA_964623885.1 uncultured Verrucomicrobiota bacterium | reverse complement strand
CGCCGCCCAAATTATCAATTATCAATTTTCAATCCTCAATTCCCAATTCCCCCAGCCCCATGCTCACTCAACTCTCCACGGTCAAATCCCGCCTCGCCGTCCCAGACGCCGACACCTCCGGCGACGCCTGCCGCCAGTTCGCCACCCAGGACCTCCTCGACTCCGTCAGCGCCGTCCTGGCCCGCTACCGCCGCTGGTCAATTTAAGATCTCAATTCTGCTCCTACTCTTAATTCTCACCCTCATCCTGTTCGTCCTGTTAATCCTGTTTATATCTAGTTCTGCGGAACGAACATGCCCTCTCATACATCCCACAATTGTGAAGGTTTGCCGAATAACCGATCCCGTCACCAGCCGCAAATCGCGGCGGCGGGTGCAGGTGCGGGTGTGGGAGAAACAGGAGTTCGCGGTTCCGGTGCGGATGGTCCGCTCCGCCCGGAGCTCAATTGTCGTAGCGCAGGCCTCCGAGCCTGCCGTATCGCAGACCTCCGAGTCTGCGAACCTCCGTCGACCCACTGTCAGGCGAGGCGGCCACCGCGACCTCCGCTGCCAGTTCGGAACAAGTCGGCAAGGATGCCAGCGCTCCCAGGAGCGGAGGCTTGCGAAAAAACTAAAGACAACCACGCGCCTTTTTCATTTTCCACTTTCCGGTTTGGGGTCGCTTGCGCATAGTCAGAAGCATGACCACAGACACTGTTTTGCGACTCGAATTGCCCGGCATCAAAAAGCTCAAGAGCGGCAAGGTCCGCGACATTTTCGATCTCGGCGATCGCCTGCTGTTCGTTGCCTCCGACCGGATCTCGGCCTTTGACGTTATCATGCCCAACGGCATCCCGCGCAAGGGCGAGGTGCTGACCCAGATTTCCTATTTCTGGTTCGACCAGACCCAGTCCTTTCAGCCGAATCATTTGCTGTCCAAAGCCGATTCGCCGCTGCCGCCGAACCTGCAGCCGTTCGCCGCCCAACTGGCCCGACGCAGCATGCTGGTGAAGAAGGCGCAACCGCTGACGATCGAATGCGTCGTGCGTGGTTACCTGGCCGGGTCGGGCTGGAAGGAATATCGCGAGCGGCAAACCGTGTGCGGGATCAAACTGCCGGCCGGGCTGAAGGAATCGTCTGAGCTGCCCGAACCGATCTTCACGCCGGCGACCAAGGCCGAAACCGGACATGACGAGAATATTTCGTTCGAGCAGGCTGCGAAGTTGGTCGGCGCGGATATCGCCGAGCAAGCCCGGGCAGCGAGCCTGAAGATTTACAGCTTCGCCCGCGATTACGCGCGTAAACGCTGCATCATCATTGCCGACACGAAGTTCGAGTTTGGGCAACTCGATGGCAAACTGATCCTGATCGACGAGGTGCTGACGCCGGATTCATCCCGATTCTGGCCGGCGGACCAGTATCAACCGGGCAAAGGGCAGCCAAGCTTCGACAAACAATTCGTGCGGGATTATCTGGAGACGCTGGACTGGAACAAGACGCCGCCGGGCCCGGTGCTGCCGCCGGAAGTGGTGGCGCGCACGCAAGCGAAATACCTGGAGGCTTACGAAAAGCTGACAGGGAAGAAGCTGTAAGGGGCGGGGTGGCTGGTAGGGACGCCGTCCCGGCGTCCCAAATAATTCGCAAACTAGAATGGGGACGCCGAGGACGGCGTTCTACAAGATGCTGCTGAGTCGCTTTGGGTTCTTGCGTCTTTGCGTTGAGCCTTCCTTAGTGAACGCAAAGACGCAAAGGCGCGCAGCCGCAAAGAAAGCGTATAGTTAAATTGCGTTTGTTGTAGTATGATTATACGTGACGCAATGAAAGCGAGGGTGTTCAGCCGGCGACGATTTCTCTGGGCGGCAATCATCGCCGCCGCTGCGGCTCCGGCGGCCGCGGTCGCGGATGCCAAGTTGCTAGAGCCGGGATGGGTTAAAGTCCGGCGGATTAAGATTGCTACGGGCAAACCGACGCACCGACTGGTTCACGTCACCGATATCCACCATAAAGGCGATCGCGCTTACTTCAATTCGGTCGTTAACAAGATCAACGCCCTGTCGCCGGACCTGGTTTGTTTCACGGGCGACCTCATTGAGGATCGGAAGTTTCTGCCCGAGGCGCTGGAGCTGTGCGCGGCCATCAAGTCGCCGGTTTACGGCGTGCCGGGCAATCATGATTACTGGAGCAAAGCGTCGTTCGATTTATTTGCCAGGAGCTTTGCCGGCACCGGTGGCGCATGGCTGATGGACCAGCAGCATGTCACGGCGGATGGCCGGATTTGCCTGTTGGGCGCGACATGCCTGACGGCTAAACAGCAGCCGATGGTCGCGACGCCGAAAACATTCAATGTGTTCCTGATGCATTACCCGGCATGGGTGAAGCGGTTGGGTGCGAACAAGTATGACCTGCTGCTGGCAGGCCATTCGCATGGCGGACAGGTGCGGCTGCCGATTTATGGTCCGGTATTCCTGCCGTGGGGCGTGGATCAATATGACCTGGGGATGTTTCGCACGGCTAACGGCCCGCTGTATGTGGGCGCCGGAATTGGCTGGTTCCCCGTGCCGATCCGGTTCAATTGCCGGCCGGAGATAACGGTGTTTGAGGTGTGAGCCGATCCGCGGTTTGCGAACGTAGCGTCTGGTAGGGACGCCGTCCCGGCGTCCCAAATAATCGCAAACCAGAATGGGGACGCCGAGGACGGCGTCCCTACCCGGTGCTGCGGTCGCCTCAATCAAAATCGAAAACCAAAAACCAAAAATCCCTACTGCTGGTCTTTCGGGCTGGCCACTTTGCCAGAAAGGAGTTTGCGGGCGCCATTAATCACGGTGTCCCACTGGAAGGCGGGGCCGGGATCGTTCTTGTTGGTTTGAATATGATAATGGCCAAGGACACCGTGATAGTTCGCGAGCTCGTCATCAGGCAGCTTCCGCGGGATGAGTTTGCCCGAGGCGTCTTTGGGGTAGTCGCATTTGATGCGAGGCAGGACTTTGCACAGCGTGGCAGTGAGCTTGGTCAGCGCGCGATATTGCTCGGGCGTGAAATCATATTGCACGAGGTCGTCGCCCTGGATATTGCCGGAGATCAGTTCCGGCCGCGCGGGACGGCCGACAAAACCCGGCGTGCGAATGCCGCCGTCGCCAAAGTTGGGCGGGATGGTGATCCGGACCTGGCCATCGCTGTCCTTGGCATACCAGTTGGCCAGCGGGTTCTTCTCAGCGTTGCCGTAAGCGCCCATGTTGGCGATCTCGATCCCGACGCTGCGGCTGTTGGCGATCGTGGCGTGCCAGGCGCGCTCTTTCAGGTCGAGCGTTTGATAGATGGTGCCGTCGAGGTCGAGCATGAAATGGACGCTGAGATCGCGATGGTCCTGCAGGATGTTGAAGCATTGGCGGCTGGTGCCGCAGACGTCGAAATGGATGACGAACTGGTCGACGACTTTTTGGAGCGTGGGCAGGTCCCAACCGCCGCCGCGCAGCCGCTCGATTTCATTCGTGGTCAGGCCGCTGGTGCGCATGTTGTAGCGATTGGGCGAACGCAACGCCGTGACGGCGTTATGCGAATCCTCCCAATCGGCGGTTGCGAGCGGGCTGAACCGGCGTTCGACGCGGTAGGCGTCGTAACCGCCGGGGTCCATCCAAGTCACCACCGGCGTCCCGGTGTGGACGAATTTGCCGGCGACGACGATTTCGTCGCCGCGGCGGTTTTCGACCGAGCCGGGGCGCGGCACGGTTTGGCAGGCGGTCAACAAAGCGCACAGGGCAAACATCAGAACAGGTAGGGACGCCGTCCTCGGCGTCCCAGATCTCACCTGCTCCGGTTTAGCTACAAATATTCGGTTCGCCGCGCGCGAAGCGCTGGTTTGATTGCGAGCAATATGGGACGCCGGGGACGGCGTCCCTACCGTTTGCGATGCCATAACGGCTTCATTTGGGCTAGGGAAAGACCCGAGGTCAAGGGAAAGCGGAACAGAAAGATTAAGGCAGAAAAAAAGACAGAAAAATTGAGGACAGAAAAATGAAGACAAGGCAGATACGAGGACAGGAAGATGGAGATGGAGGGAGGCACCGACAGCGAAATCTCACTGCGGGTCGGATCGAGGATGAGGACGAGGACGAGAGCGACGATGAGGACGAAAGCCTCCTCACGTCGGCTCCTACAGCGCCAGGGGAAATGGCGTTGCGGCAAGGGGCGCGGGAGTATTTAATAAAACCACGTGAGAGTTTTGAGAATCAAAAGGCAGAATCAACGGTGTACAGTCTGGAGCGGCGCGGGCAGGCGAGTCGAAGCATGAACCCGGCGTTGAAGAAAGCGGATCGGGTGATCTGGCTCGGGATCGGGCTGACGATTGCCTTGCTGCTGCTGGCCACGCTGCTGGCGGCGTTGCGGATGCGGGCCTCGTTGGGCAAACCATTGCCGATGCTTGGGCACGTGGCCGATTTCGCCCTGACGAATCAACTCGGCCAGCCCGTTTCGCTCGCGGGGCTGCATGGCCACGTGTGGGTGGCGGACCTGATCTTCACGCGTTGTGCCGGGCCGTGCCCGAAGATGACGCGGCAAATGAAGGAGTTGCAGGATGCGCTACAGGCGACGAGCCGGGCCAAGCTGGTCACGCTGACGACGGATCCGGATTACGACACGCCGGCGGTGTTGAAAAGATATGCAGAAAAGTTTGGTGCTGATCCCGGGCGCTGGTGGTTCCTGACGGGGTCGAAGAAGCAGATTTTTGATCTGGCCGTGGGCTCGTTGAAACTGACAGCGGTCGAGAAGCCGGAAGGCGAACGCGCGTCGCCGGTGGATTTGTTTGTGCACAGCACCATTTTCGTGGTGGTGGATCAGCGTGGGCAATTACGCGGCATCTTTGAAACCACGGGTGAGGGTGTCGAACCGCAGCAGGTGCGGGGGCAATTGTTGGCGGCGGTGAGACGGCTGGAGACGGAGCGTTTGTGACCACGAAAGACTCTGAAGGAACCACGAAATACACGAAACACACGAAAATGAGGAAACGGAATCTAGTCTTTCGTACGACTATCCCTCAGAATCTTCGCAAGCTGTGCAAATTCGGGGCGCGACATTAAACCGCAGAGGCGCGATGAACGCAGAGAAGAAAAACAAAGCAGAGTCTCTGCGCTTATCGCGTCTCTGCGGTTTAATTGGCTTCATTTACTGGATTGCGGCTCTGCTGTGCTGTGTATTTCGTGGTTGGTCTCCGTCTGCCAGGCCGGGACACCACTGAGATGCACATCACCGATCTCCCGGCTGTCAACGCGAGCCTGAACGGGCTGAGCGCAGTTTTTCTCGGAGTGGGTTACTACCATATCCGGCGGAAGAACATCACATCGCATCGCAACTGCATGATCGCGGCGTTCGTGACTTCGACACTGTTTCTGGCGTGCTATATCACGTACCACACTTATGTGGGTTATGTGCTGCATCGGGGCCCCACGCGGTTTGTCGATCCGGCCTGGTTCCGGCCGATTTACTTGTTGATCTTGGGAACGCATACGGTGCTGGCGATGGTGATCGTGCCGCTGGTTTTGGTGACGCTCAGCCGCGCGCTAAGGCAGCGATTTGATCTGCACCGCAAGATCGCGCGGTGGACGTGGCCGATTTGGATGTACGTATCGGTGACCGGCGTGCTGATCTACTATCTGCTGTATTGGCAATTTCCGCAGAAGTAGCGCAGACCTCCGAGTCTGCCGTATCGCAGGCTTCCAAGCCTGCGAACGCTGGATTCGCTACTTGGCAGCGTTTGAAGAACGCCAGCCAGACCAGGCACTGCTCCACTGCCAGTCTTCGGGCCGAGCGCAGAGACGTGCTGAGACGGGATTGAACTGAATGTAGTGGCTGATTCTCGCCTTCTCATCATCATCCCGGATCCAGCCAGCAGTCGGCGGCGCTCTGCTTGATCACGTTCAAATCTTAAGAGCGCTTCTTTGGGCAGCGCATCGGCGAGGTGGAAGGTTACGAAATAGGAAGCGCCTTCGCGTTTGATGTGCGGCAGATAGCCTCGCGAGTGTATGCCGCCGCGAAGCGGACTGCGGGAATGCTTTAAATGATTAGCGCGTAGTTCATAACGCACCGGATCCAGCTGAGGATTGGGATCGTTGAAAGCCCAAGGCATAAGTCAAGAGTCGTTAGACCGCGTCCTTTCGCAACATTATTTTTATGGCACGGATTGAAGGGCCGCGCTTGGGCGATGTGGAGACGCGGGAAAGTCCAAGCGTTCGCAGGCTTGGAAGCCTGCGATACAGCAGGCTCGGAGGCCTGCGCTACGGGAGGGAAGCGCTACGGAAGAGGCGGAAACGGGATTGAAGTGGAAGGCATTTGGTGGAGAATCTTCGCGTGCAGCAGCAGACCCGAAAAACGATTGGCGCCGCGCTGATCTCTCTGGGCCTGGCGGTGGTCACGTTCGCGGTTTTCGCCCCCGCATTGAGGTATCAATTCCTGACGTATGACGATCAGCAGTATGTGACGGAGAATCCGCACGTGCGGGCGGGGCTGAGCTGGGCCGGGGCAGGGTGGGCTTTCAAATCCTTCTACGCGAGCAACTGGCATCCGTTGACGTGGCTGTCGCACATGGTGGATTGGCAGATGTACGGGAGCGAGGCAGGCGGGCATCATCTGACAAATATTCTGTTGCACGTGGCCAACACGGTGCTGCTGTTCCTGGTGCTGCGGAGGATGACGGGTGCGGAATGGCGAAGCGCGTGCGTGGCCGCGTTGTTTGCGTTGCACCCATTGCACGTGCAGTCGGTCGCTTGGATCGCCGAAAGGAAGGATGTGCTGAGCGGGTTGTTTTGGATGCTGACCTTGTGGACCTACCTAAGGAGTGCGGAGTGCGGAGTGCGAAGCGTGGCAAGTGCGGAGTTCGGAGTGCGGAGTGCGGAATATAGAGAGCGTTTGCCGTTCTACTTATTGTCAGTGCTCTTTTTCGCATTGGCGGTGATGAGCAAGCCGATGGTGGTGACGTTGCCGCTTGTACTGCTGCTGCTGGATTATTGGCCGCTGGGAAGAAGTCCAAAGTCCAAAGTTCAAGGTCCAAGGTCCGAAGTTAGAGGGCAGTGGTCGGAGGTCGGCGCGTTGGTTTGGGAAAAAGTGCCATTTTTATTAATCGCAGCCACTGGGTGCGTCGTGACGGTGCTGGCGCAGCGACAAAGTTATTCGTTGGTTTCGACGGCGGGGTTGCCGCTGGCGCAGCGGTTTGGGCACGCGCTGATTGCCTATATTCATTATGTGGCGGCAATGCTTATGCCGCGGCATCTGGCGGCGTTTTATCCGTACCCTGAGCACGAGAGCTTTGTGGAGATCTTCGGCGCTGCTGTTTTGTTGGTGATGATAACGGCGCTGGTGCTGCGGGCAGCTGGAAGCAAGCCGTATTTGGCAGTGGGCTGGTTCTGGTTTTTGGGAACGCTGGTGCCGGTGATTGGGTTGGTGCAGGTGGGCGATCAGGCGTGGGCCGACAGATATACGTATCTGCCGTTGATCGGCTTGTTCATCATGGCGGTTTGGGGTATAGGCGACGTGCTGGGCAGCGTGCGGCTGAGTGGGATGAGCCGCTGGGTGGCGCCGGCCCTGGCACTAGTGATTGGAGCGGCTCTGGCGGCCGACACTTTAAGCGAGCTGCGCTGGTGGCATGACACCCGGAGACTGTTCGAGCACGCGTTACAGGTCACGGATGGAAATACGCGGGCGATGGTCATGGTCGGATCGTTCCGGGCGGAGGATGGGAAAATCGACGAAGCGATGGAGCTTTATCGGCAGGCGTTGAGCTATCGTGACGATCCGGAAGCGCACTTTTTTCTGGGCCACGCCTTGGAGCAGCGGGGCAATCTGGTAGGGGCGGCGGGTGAGTACAGCCAGGCGCTTTGGTTCAGGCCGTTGCAAGAGAGGACGCACATTGCGTTAGGTCTCATAAGGGCCAAACAAGGGCAGACGGAGCAAGCGGCGGCGCATTATCGCGCGGCCCTGGCATCCAACCCGGAGTCGGCGCCCGCGGAGAACAACCTGGCCCGGCTGCTCCATTCGGAGGGGAAGCTGGACGAAGCCATTGCGCATTATTCGAACGCGGTGCGGTTCGATCCGAACCTGGCGCAAGCGCACAATAATCTGGGGGCATTGCTGCTACAAAAGGGAAAATTGGAGGAAGGGATGGCTCAATTGCGCGAGGCATTGCGGCTGAATCCAGGAGACGCCGAAACGCAATTCAACCTGGCATCGGCGCTGAATGAAAAAAATCAATGGAACGAGGCGGCAGAGTTGCTGGCGAAAGTGACGCCGGCCCGGCCGCAGGATGCCAATGCCCAGTATCAATATGCGCTTGCGCTGGCGCATCTCGGGCACACACGCGACGCGATGAGCCAGTATGCCAAAGCGCTTCTGCTGCGGCCGGATTTCCCGGAAGCATTGGATGGGCTTGCGTGGATCCTGGCGACCGACCCGCATTCCGAGTTTCGCAATGGACCGCAGGCGTTGCAAATGTCGACGCTGGCGTGCGATCTGACGGCACGGAAACAACCGGCGATGCTTGCGACGCTGGCGGCGGCGCAGGCGGAGATCAGTCAGTTCACGGAAGCAGCAGCAACCGTTTTGAAAGCACAGCAACGAGCGGAGGAGATGGGATCTGCGGATCAGGCAGCCAAATGCAAAGCGATGGGTGAGGCGTTTAGCGCCGGCAGGGCGTGGAGAGAAGATTCAAGATCGAGTGCGAAGTGAGTTAACGTGTATTTGGAAAACTTAAAATTAAGGGGGACTGCGACCAGCCCAGTTTGCCGTTTCCACATGCACCATTCCAGCCGCTGCGAGCGGGCACCGCTCGCGGTCCGTCAGCGTTCTCCAAACACGCTCTTACCGGTAAATATCCCAGATCACGTCCGGGTTCTTTTTTTCAGCGCGATTAGCGCCACTGTCGTCGGGGGCACCATTGGTGATGTAACTGCGTTTGAAGTATTGCGAGTGGCCGTCAACGAAGACCAGGTTTCCGCCAGAATTGAGATGTCTCTGTGAGAACCGATAACTGCGAGCGGCGGGGAAGATTCCGTTGCGATTAGCACTACTAAGATAGGTCTCTTTTACCGGGCTAAAAGTTTGCTCGGTCAGGAGCACGGTAGCGGAGGCGTTCGGGACCTGTGAGATCTTTGGCATCGTGGGGTACGACAGCTTACCGTAACCACTGCCAATCGGGGTAGTCGCCTTCAGGTCGATGTTCATGCAGTAGCTAAAAAAACCAAAGGCGCCGGATTGGAGGAAAGCGCTTGCGGGATCGTCGCTGGCTGCTGCGGGGCAGTGCCAGATTTTTCCCTTCCCACCGGGGAACGGCAGCTTGAGTTCTGGATTACCGCCAGGGCTGGCCCAGTAGTTCGAAAGGGGGTGATCAGCCATAACGGCCGCGAGAACATTGAACCATGCATTTTCGTCATTCGGACTTCCAGGGCCAGTTGTGGCGCCGGTGTCCACACCGTAGGTGCCGGCGTCATCAGAACCATCACGCGGCATCTGGTCGATGTTATCAGTGGCGCTGACCTGCAACCCGATACCCCATTGGCGGAGGTTGGAAAGGCAGTTAGTGGTTTTGGCACGATCCTTGGCTTTAGAGAGTGCCGGAAGCAGCATGGCAGCCAGGATTGCGATGATCGCGATAACGACCAACAGTTCAATTAATGTAAATGCCAGCGAACATTTCTGATTACGCTTCATAGAAACCCGCATACCCGCCAGATGACGGCGAAGCCTAACACGTTTGGCTCGTCATTAGCAAGGCGATTGATGTTAAAAGGATGTTACGACAGGCGTGCTTCACGCAAAAACCGGCAAGGAGCGGGGGCAAGGCGCCCCCACTCCACCTGGGACTCATTATGGTGTCTGGACGCGGTAGAACTTAGGTGAGTTCGTGCTAACCGCATTGACATCCGTGTAAGTGCCGGAGGCGTTGGTGAATGTAAGGCCGGTGATAACGGCTTTCCAAGCCGCTGTCGGATCCGTCGCGCTGTAAACGCTGTAAGAGTAATCGTACGGCACAGCGGTCCATTTCAGTACGGCGTTCTTGCCCGAAAGAGTGACTTCAGCCGTTACCGCGGACGGCGGGGTGGTGATTACGTCACGGAGATCAGTAACGTTGAGTTCATAACCAGCGGAGGCATAGCTACCGCTCTGGAATTGCGACAGTGCGCCCAAAACACTGGAAGCAAAGCGAGGCATCGGCAGACCAACGATATCGGGGCAGGTAGAGCTGATAAAGATGGTGAAAGGCACACCGCTTTGGTTGGTCACGATCACATTGCCGCCGGGGAACACCGCGGTCCCATCACTTGGGAAGAACACGTTTGTCATCATCACGAAACGGCCTTCGAAATTGGTCTCCATCAAGCCGGCGACATTGGTCAACCCGGGAAAGAACACGGCTGGGGCAGGGACGATATTATTATGGCTAAGGATGGAATAGCTCTGGTACGGGTTGCTGGAATTAACAGCGAGCTCGAGGCTGTTGTTGAAGCTAGAGAGAGTCCCGATAGCGGTGACAAGATCGCCGCGGGTGGGCCGGAAGGTGGCGTCGCCGGTGATGAACAGGTTGATACCAGCGGTGCTGTCCTGGACGTAATAGGAGGACGTGGTTCCGGTCGTCAGATTGGTAGTGGTGGTGACCACGCCAACGATGCTGTAAGGGGTAGTAGTATCGGTTGGCTGCCAAGTGCTGGTGTTGAGGAGACTACGGAGGAAGGCGATGGTCTTAGTCGCCGGGAGGGTCACGGTTAGAGCAGTGACAGCGTTGGTAGCAGGGGTGACTGCGCCAGTTATCGTGACACTGAAGTTGCCCTGCTCGTTCGTGCTGACCAGCGAAACAGTCAGCGTTGCGGTCTGAGAACCAGCAACCACGCTGATATCACCGGCATTGCCGGTGACTGGCTGGCCGTCGGTCAGCGGGTTGCCATTAAAATACCATTGGTAACTGAGCGGGCCGGTGCCGGAAACAACGCTGTTAATCGTCAGGGTGTTGCCGACGGCGATGCTGGTCGCTGCAGGGGGTTTGGTGGTGAAGAACGGCGCGGTCGGTGTCGCATTTACGGAGATGTAGAAGTTGGTGCGGCTGAGCGCGCCAATGCCGCCGGAATTGGTGACAGCGCAGAAATAATTGCCGTTATCTGACCCGCTGGTGCTGGGGATAAAGTAAGTCTGTTGGTTGGCGCCAGGGACTGCATTAGTGACTCCGCCGGAAATCTGGTACCACTGATAAGTAAGCACTCCGCCGCCAATGCTGGTGGGGAACACTTCGAGCAGAGCAGGGTTACCCGAGTAATTCGTGACCGTGTTGTAATTGGTGGCGATGAGGACCGGGCCCGGGACATTGGTCATGACGTCGGCGAAGGTCGTGCCAACCACGATATCGCGAATGTCGGCAGTGCCGCCGCCGGTGCGCTGCCGGAAGATAAGCCCCCCCAATCCATTGGGAGTGGTACCCGCATCCGCCGTGGGTCCGGCCATGTTGGCGGTATCGCTTTCCGAGGCAGGATTGATCCACATATAAGCGGTGCTCGCATGAGTGGGGTCGCCGTCATCAATGATGTATTTAACGACGATCTGGTAATCGACAGAACGGACCAGGTCGAATTGGTTTGGGGGATACAGGATGGACGCAGAACCGCCCTGGGCGGGATCGCCGGCGGCATTGGCGATTCCGTAACGGAAGGTATTGGCGAGTGTATTGGTCAGGTAATTCGTCAGCCCGATTTGGAAAACGCGGCCGCGGGAATTGAAGCCATTAGTGGAGTTTTCCGCGAGTGTCCCGCCAGTGCCAAAATCGTTGAACGCCGAGAAATAGACGCCCTGGCCGCCGGCGGTAACGAAACTGCAACTAGCAATATAGCTGTAATAGAGCACGCCGGTGGTCACGGAATTCGTGGCGGTAGTTCCGTCCACGTTCGTGAAGGCGCGCATAATGTACTCGGTCTTGTTACCGGCCACGCGGAAGCGGCGGCTGCTGGTGGCTGCACCCGAGGTGAATGAATTGGTAGTGATCAGCAGGTCGTGGGCCGTAAGACTTCCGGGAGCATGAGGGTACCAGGAGCTGGTATTGGTGGTGATCCCGCCATTGCCAAAATTGAGCGTTGGAACGTCGATGTTGGTGTTGATGGTGTAGTTGGTAACCGCGTCATACCAGAATTGCGTAGCGGATGCGCTAGCTACAGCAAGGACGGTGAACAGAGCTCCTAGCAAACTTCGTTTCATATTCCTGAGTTAGATGGTTGTTATGTCGGTTCGGGGGAAGCCGTCACTTATGGGGGTTCTCGACTGCGCCCGGAACAAGTCGGTCACTACGTTTTTTTGGCCGCGGCTATTCAGAACGTTGTCACCTGTAATTGCAAGCGATTAGCTGCAAAACTTATTAACAATTTGGTGACAGGTTAGTGACAATTGTGACCTAAACATCGCTCGGGTCACGTGGTAATTCCAGCGATAATAGGTTGCTGGCCGGCAGGGATTGACCTACTTTCCTCCCGTTGCGCGCGAGTAGCTCAATTGGAGAGAGCGTCGGCCTCCGGAGCCGAAGGTTGTGGGTTCGACCCCCGCCTCGCGTACCAGCCTGCGCTCGCCGGTAGCGTGCTTCGGCTGGGCAAGCCAGCAGAAGGAGTCCGACGATGAGTATGAAAATAGTATTGCCTTGGTTGTGCGCGGCGGCGGCCCTGGCCGGCGTGGGCGGGCTCTACGTATCCAACACCAAGCTGAGCACAGAGTTGGCCCAGTTGCGGGCGGACAACCAGGAATTGCAACAGGCCAAGGCGGCGAACGAGGCGAGCGCTGCCCAGGGCCAGGCGCAGAACGAGGAATTGGCCCGACTGCGCAAAGATAACGAGGATTTGCTGCGGCTGCGCAATGAAGCGCGGCAGTTGCGGCAGGAGAAGCAGCAGCTTGCGGCGCAACTGCAGTCGGCGCAAGGCCAGGCGCAAAACGCGCAGGCAAGGGCGCAGGCGGCCCAAGGGCAGGGCCAACCGCGAGTGTGGAATGCAGCGACCGGCACCTTGGTGGCGGGCTCGACAAATCTGGCTCCAAGTCTGAGCGCAGAGCAGCTAAAGGCGCAGGAAGCTTTCAGGGCGCGATATGGGCTGCAGACGACACAAATGTTGACGGGCGAGCAGGTGGTGATTAATGCCTGCGTCAATAACCTGCGGCAGATCGAAGGCGCAAAGCAGCAGTGGGCGCTCGAAAACAGCAAGCCGGCCAACACGTTGGTGGGCGAGCTAAACATTACACCGTATCTGCCGGGGAACGTAATGCCGACATGTCCGGGAGGTGGGACGTACACAATTAATTCCGTTGGTGTGGCGCCGACCTGCAGCGTGGCAGGACACCAATTGATGAAATGAGATCGCGGAGAGAATTCCCCTTTGCTTTTGAAATCGACCACTTACAGTTTGTACATTCATGAATGACATCGATACGGAGACGTTGAAGGGCATCGCCAATCAGTTGCGAATACATTCGATTGAAGCGACGACGGCGGCGGGCAGCGGACATCCCACTTCGTGCTGTTCGGCAGCGGACCTGGTGGCGGCGCTGTTTTTCGGGCATATGCGCTACGACCCCAAGAACCCGCATTATTACAACAATGACCGGTTTATTTTGTCGAAGGGACACGCGGCGCCGCTGTTGTATGCGGCTTGGGCGGAGACCGGGCTGTTTCCGGTGGAAGATTTACTGAAGTTGCGGCGGATCGACAGCGATCTGGAAGGACATCCGACACCGCGACTGCCATTTGCGGACGTGGCAACGGGCTCGCTGGGTCAAGGATTGAGCGTGGGAGTCGGCATGGCGCTGTGCGCGCAATTGGATAATCTGGATTACCGGACCTACGTGCTGCTCGGGGATGGTGAATGTTCGGAAGGATCTGTATGGGAGGCGGCGTCGCTGGCCGGCCTCAAGCAATTGAACAACCTGGTGGCGCTGGTGGATGTGAATCGATTGGGGCAAAGCGAGCCCGCGCCGCTGGGGCATAATTTGGATGCCTTCAAACGCCGGTTCGAGGCCTTTGGCTGGCGCACCGAGGAAATCGACGGGCACGATCTGGACGAAATCGTGGAAGTGTTGGCCGCAGTGGGATTGGGCAAACAGCCGCTGGTGATTCTGGCGCGCACGCTCAAGGGGGCTGGGGTTTCATTTTTGCAGGACCAGGAAGGCTGGCACGGCAAACCGTTATCCAAGGAGGAAGCGGAACGCGCGATTGCGGAGTTGCGGCCGACGGCCAAGAGCGGAATTGGGCAGCCGATTCCGACACCGAACACGTCGCTGCCGGAACCCAGGAACCAGGCACCGGCGAGTTACCCGGCAACTACCTATAATCCTGGCGATATGGTGGCTACGCGCGAAGCGTTCGGCAATGCCTTGCAGCGGATCGGCGGAGTGGACCAGCGAGTCGTTGCGTTGGACGGCGACACCAAGAACTCGACCTACTCGGAGAAGTTCATGAAGAAATTCCCGGACCGGTTCACCGAATGCTACATCGCCGAGCAGAACATGGTGGGGGTCGCGACCGGTTTTGCGGTTCGCGGCAAGGTCCCATTTGCCTCAACCTTCGCGACGTTCTTCACTCGTGCGTTCGACCAGGTCCGGGTAGCGGGGATTTCGCGGGCGAACGTGAAACTGGTCGGCTCGCACGTGGGCGTCAGCATTGGCGAAGACGGGCCGTCGCAGATGGGTTTGGAAGATTTGGCGATGATGCGCGCCGTGGCCGGCAGCACGGTGCTTTATCCGAGTGACGCGGTCAGCACGGAAAAGCTCGTGGATCAGATGGCAACGATCCGCGGAGTTTGTTTTCTGCGCACTTCGCGGCCCAAGGCGGCGATAATTTATAAGAACGACGAGGTGTTTCCGATCGGCGGAGCCAAAGTGCTGCGGCAGGGCGATGGCGACAAGGTGACGGTGGTGGCGGCCGGCGTCACGCTAACAGAAGCGTTGAAGGCAGCGGATGCGTTAAAAGCCGAGGGTATTGGGATTACGGTGATCGACGCGTACAGCGTGAAGCCGCTCGGTAAGGATGTCATTCTGGCGGCGGCGCAGAAGACCGGCAACCGCGTGCTGACGGTGGAAGATCATTACCCGGAAGGGGGGCTGGGCGATGCCGTGGCAGGCGAACTCAGCGCGGCTGGAGTGAAGGTGGAGAAGTTGGCGGTATTCGAGCTGCCGCGTTCCGGCAAGCCCGCGGAATTGCTAGCCAAATATGGCATCGATGCGCATGCCATTGCGCAGAAGGTGAAAGGGATGGCGTGACTGAAGCCGGCTAAGCCGCTTCCTCATTATCGAGCCGGTGCAGATCCGTGTGGGAATGTGGCACCTGGATGGCGGTAAACGCTGTACCGGGCGCGTTGCTCGTTCCGGTCTGGGAAGCCGGGGCACCCGCTTTTGACTCACTGCGTGTCTGCCGCTCGGTTTGATCTCGATAGTACTTTTTCGTGTCCTCCTCCACTTGTTTCAGGCAGTCGGGACACATTCCATGGGTAGTCTCGATGTTGAAACCTTCCGAGAAATAATCCTCAAGTCGGAACCATTTACCTTTATAGGCCACTTTGCGGCACCAGGCGCAAACGCGAAGAAAGCCTTCCAGGTGATGCAAGTGTGCGACCAGACGTCGGGTCAGCAAAAAGACAACGGCCCAAATGACCAGGATAAAGGCCGTTTCGACGAGGTTATACCTTATATTGCTGGAATGAGGCTGCCCCGTCACGACACCGGGCAAATTTGTTAACTCATTCAGCCAGGTAAGCAGAAGGATCAAACCGAACCCAAAGCACTCGTACCAAAGCACCCACGCCCCACTCTTGCGAATCTTCATAGATCACCAACCCGTCCCACACAAGCAACGGTGCCGCGCCTCACCTGCCAGTAGGACTATCCACTACAAACAGGCGCTGTGCAAGTGGTGGAAACAGATATAAGAAGAGATTGCGGCGGAGGCGGATCAGATGACTAAGGCTCTTTAGTCAGCGAGCTGGTGGTGTGTAAAGGAGCTTGCTCGACGACCTGCAGGTTGTGGAGTTGCCGTTTGCGGGCCCAAGCGATTACGACCAGGTCAAAAATGCCGCGGCCGAGCCGATTCCACACGCCATATTTAGAACGGCCAGCCACGCGAGGATGATGGATCACAGGCAATTCTCGGACCACGGCCCCCGCATCATGAGCCAGGATGGGCATGAAGCGGTGCAATCCATCGAAAGGGAACAGCATGCCAACGACCGAACGTTTGAAAGCTCGCAGGTTGCAACCGGTATCCTGGAAATCCACACCGAGGACGAAGCGGCGGGCCCAGCGGGCGATACGAGTGGAGAGCCGGCGGCGGAAGTTGTCCTGGCGCCGCGCGCGAACGCCGCAGGCCAGATCGCAGTTTTCCAGCGCAGCCAGTAATTTTGGCAGGTCGGCCGGATCGTTTTGGAGATCGCCATCGAGAGTGGCAATGAATTGGCCGCGGCTGGCTTGGAATCCGGCCCATAAGGCGGCGCTTTGGCCGCGATGTTGGACCAACCGGAGGGCGCGGATACGGGGGTGGGATTTTTGAGCTTCCAGGATTTGCGCCCAGGTATCGTCGCTGCTGGCGTCGTCCACCAGCAACAACTCGAGGCCACGGGGCTCGTTGTTGAATGCCAGAAATACGCGTTCCGTCAGGGGACGAACATTGGCGCTTTCGTTCCAAAGGGGAGCAACGACGGAGATTTGGGGCGCCGCGCTGGAGGGCATCGCAGAACTGGTAAGAGAAGGAGGAGCAGCGCTCGTCAGCAGCGATGGTGTTCCGGGATCAGGTGGCAAAGCGCCTGAAGTCGTGACCTTCGATGTGTCGTTCATTTATCAGGGGCCGGGGCCGGAACCAGGGCAAAATGGCCAAGGTGTAGTAAGAGGGATAGCAACGCGGTTATCGGGTGTCACGTTCAATGTAATGGGCGGTTAAACGCAAAGACGCAAAGGTGCGGAGAGGTTAAAGGAGGCCGCAGTCGTCCGAACCGGTCAAATCGGCAATTGAAGTCTCAAGGGAATGACGCTAGCCAGGTTTTCCACTTTGCGGCTTTGCGACCTTGCGTTGAAAGCGAGGTCATTGGGTATCCGATGACTAAGGATACACCAAGCGGAAGAAAGTAGCTGTGCCGGAAGGGGTGTTGGTGTAAGGGCTGGTGGCACCGATGATTTTGGTAAAAGGACCATCAGGGTGCGGAGCCAAAGCAAGAGAGAAGGCGGGGTTGGACCAGGTGAGCACGAGGTCGGAACCGAGTTGTTGGACGTACAGGGGAATTGGGGAAACTGTGCCCGTGGGGTTGGCAAACGCGCGAACCAAATCGAAGCGGATGGTGCCGCTCGTGCCATACGAGGTGGCCGTGGCCGAGTAATTGTTGTTGGTCGAGCCGATGGCGGTGCTTTCGAATTCCGAGACGAGACGGAAAGCGAAGTTGGGGTTGTCGTTAAGAGCAGGGATATTGGCAAGACTTGCGGAGTAGAAGACAAAGGAATTGTTAGTGGCCGGCATTGTTACGACCGGGCCGTCGACGAAATTAACACCGTCCGCCGAGTATTGAAGCCGAAGATACTTGCTGGCGGTATTGCTGTGACGTTCTTCCCAGGTGAGGAACAGATCCTGAAATCCGCGAGTGCTGGCGTTGAATTGGACACCCGAGAGCTTATTGCTGGTGCTTTGGCCGGCGTAGCCGCTGGTATTCCAGCCGCTGTTGGCGGGGCCCGGAGAGCCGGCGCGATCTGAGCCACTCCCAGCGGCGAAGCTGGCTTTAGTGTTTAGGAGGGTAGCCGTGCCCGAGCCGATTGAAGCAATCGGTGCCTCCGCCGCCAGGGAATTGGTGTCGTTGAAGTCCCATTCAACGAGCAGGTTGGCAGTGGGCAAAACAGTAAGCATGGCGAGGGCATTGGTGGAACTGCCCAGCCCGTTGGCTACAGTGACAGTGTAGTGGCCCTGGTTTCCTGGCTGGACGTTCGGGATACTCAGGCTGCTCGTGGTTGCATCAGTGAGATCGACACCATTGAACTGCCATTGATAAGTGAGCGGCGGTGTGCCGGCGGCGACAATCGAGAAGTTGGCATTGTCGCCCGCCACGGCAGTACGATTCATCGGGCGAACGTTTATGGCCGGGTCAATTACCGTCAGCACGGCCGCGGCGCTGGTAATACTATCCACGCTGTTGGTGATGACGACGGAGTACTCGCCGGCATCAGCAGCTAACACATTTGAAATCGTCAATGTTGAGGTGAGCGCGCCGAAGATCTTCAGGCCGTCATCGGAGAGATCGACGCCGGCTTTGCGCCACTGATAATTCAAAGAGCTGCCTGTGGCGGTTACGGTGAAGTTAGCGGTAACGCCCGCGCTGCAACTGCTGCTTTGCGGCTCATCGGAAATGGCAGGCGGATTTGTGAAGGGCGCGATGGTTGTGAAAGAAATGGCCAGGTTATCGATTGCCAGTCCGTGGTCGTTTCCGGCGTCGTTGAGGTCGAACCATCGGAAGAAGATCTCCTGACCAGGAAAAACAACCACGTCGGGCAGGAGGACATTTGGAAAACTCTGCTGGTTGGCGGCGGCGTTGCCGTCCTGCGCACCCGCGGTGACGCTCGTGAATGGTGAAGTGAAGTTCAGCGCTGGAAAGGGTGTCCACTGGGTCGCATTGGCGGCATCCGAGGTCAGAATAGGGACATTGCTGATTTGATAAGAAAAAGACAAGGATTGGGCCGCCGTATTACCACCACCGCGCCACTGTTCGCCGGTGTAGGAGAGGATAAGGTTCGTAATGACATTAGCCGTGTCGTTGATGAAGCGAACGCCATAAGCAAAATTGCCAGGGGTGCCGGAGGCGAGCGAACCGAGCGCGCGTTCCGTGCTGCCGGCGCTACCAAAGCTGTACAGACCGCCGGTCGTTGAACTACCCGTTCCAACCTGGAGAGTCGAGACCGCGCTGCCCCCAAGAGTTTTGGACGCGTACCAACCCGGGAGCGTGGAATTGTCGGCCCAGGTATTTCCGCCTCCAGTGTTTGCCAGCGAATCGAAATTCTGAACGTAAGGCGAGCCCGAGCTGAAGAAGATTTGGGCAAGACCTGAAGGCGCGGCGAAAACGAGGAGAGCAAAGAGTTGAACCGCGAAGGAAAGGAAGGTCTTCATATAGTTGTTAAGTTTGTGGTCCTCCAATCCAGAACGGAGCGAGAACCGGGGTTTCTGAATGCCGGGGCGGGAATCAGAGGCAGCAGGCGACCCAACGCAGCCAACTCAAGGACTCGACGCCGTGAGAGGCGAAGCTAGAGTTCGTCACCTAACTTTTCAAGCAAAGAATAGGAGATTGTTGGAATTCTCTTCCGCGTTGCGCCTTTGCGCTAACAGCAAGGTCTTCAGCGAGAGCCGTTGTCACCCAAGACTAATACCTGCAATGGCAAAGTGCGTGCCATACAGATGATCAAGAATAAACGCAGACCCAAAGGCGCAGAGAAGAACGCTAGGAGTTACGGGGCAGGCGCCTAATGTCTCGGCGTCTCGATGGGTTTGGGTGGCTCCTCCAGGGTCTTTTTGGCGCTTTGATAGCGAGCTTCCCAATCAGGCCAATTAGCCGCCGCGTCGGGTCCTGAGTATTTCTCATGCGCAGATTTCCAGGTGGACTCGAGTTTAGCCAGTTCACGGCGGGCGGCATTACGGTCGTTCCATTTAATGTTACTCTCGATGAGGGTGAGTTGATTATCGGGATAATCAGGCGCCAATTGAATGGCGCGCTGGAGGTGCTGACGAGACTTGGTACGGCTGCCGATGCTGCCAAAGGCGGGCGCATCGCGGTAGAGCATGCCGAGCGCTCGATCCGGACCGGCGTAATCGAATTGGGGGTCCAGGCTTGCCGCGGTGAGGAATTCACGCTCCATTTGCGAGACGAGCGGAAGCGCGCCCAAGGTTTTGGTGCGGGCGAGTTGTCCCTGGTTGTCCCCCAGATAGTAGTGGGCGGGCGCAGAGTTCGAGGCAAGGGCAATCGCTTGATGCGCTGCGGCAATGCCTTGCTGGGCGATGGCGGCGCGTTCGGAATTGTTGGTGGAAAAATCGGCCAAGTCATAGCAAGTTCGAGCAAATTGCCATGCATTAGTGGAGTTTTGGGGCGCCGCGTGGTATTGATCTTGTGCGGCGTGAAATGCCTGGAGGGCGGCAGCCGAAGCGCCCGCCTCCACAGCGGCCGCGGGAAGGGCGGGTGTCAAGACCAGGAGCAATTTTGAGATGATATTAATGGTTGCGCTGTGCATGACCGGGTTCTATACTGTGGTTTAGTGAGATTAAATGGGAAATTGCTGCGGCTAGCCGCTAGTGCTGTGCTCTTGTTGTTGGGAGCCGGCTGCGGCGGGATCACTGCTTCGCATAGCGTGTCGCCCGCTACCTTCTTTCTCCCGGGTTTGCTCCAGGCCGATCCCCCGCCTGCGCACCCGGAGGGCACGCTGCCTGTAGTTGAGCCTGGTACTGAGGTCGCTCAATTTTAAGCTCATTCACACCCCGGACATTTTAAAACCTGAAGTATGCGATATCCACTCGCATTAACGGCCAAATTCGTTCGCCACATTGTTAAAAACAAGATGCGGCGGACGCCGAAGTTCGCGATCGTGCTGCAGCTCGAGCCGCTGCACACGTGCAATTTGACGTGCACCGGCTGCGGCCGCATTCGCGAATATTCCACCAGCCTCAAAGACATGATGACTCTCGAGGATTGCCTCGCTTCGGCAGCGGAGTGCAATGCCCCGATGGTCTCGATCTGCGGCGGCGAACCGCTGATCTACCCGAAAATCAAGGAACTGGTTGCCGGATTACTGGATCAGGGCCGCATCGTCTATGTCTGCACCAACGGCATGTTCATGCGCCGCGAAATCAAGGATTACCTGGCCAGCGTCTACTCACCAACCCTCGAACCTACTCTTTCCCGGCTGCTGGCGGAAAAACTGATTTCGGAGAAAGATGCCGAAACCATCCGCAAAGGCAAGCAGGACGGACGTCCCGCCATCAAGCCCTCACCCTGGATGTACTGGAACGTACATATCGACGGCCTGGAATTCACTCACGATCTCATCGTCGAACGCGAAGGGGTATTCAAGGAATGCGTCGAGGCCATTCGCATGGCGAAACTCCTCGGATATCAGGTGGCCACCAACACCACCGTTTACAAGGAAACCGACATGCAGGAAGTCGAGCAGATGTTCGAGTACTTCTCAGCGCTGGAGGTGGACGGCCACACGATCTCGCCAGGCTACGAATACGATGCGGCCAAGAAGGATATGGTGAAGCGCCTGGGCAAAAAGCCGGAAGACTTCTTCCTGACCCGGGGGATGACGGTGAAGAAGTTTTCGAAGATCCAGGATTGGTCGCGCCGGTTTAACATTTTTGGCACGGTGGTTTACCAGGAGTTTTTGGCCGGCAAACGGGAGCTCACTTGCACCGCCTGGGCGATCCCTACGCGCAATATCAAAGGCTGGAAGGCGCCTTGCTACCTCATGACCGACGGCCACTACGAGCATTACCAGGAGATGCTCGATAAGGTTGATTGGGACAAATACGGTGTGGTGAATGGCGTCGCCCGCGACCCGCGTTGCGAGAATTGCATGGTCCATTGCGGTTACGATCCGAGCGGCGCGCTGGGAACGACTTGCAAACGCGGGGACAATTGGAAGAATTTGAAATACAATTTTTCCCCGCGGCCGAAACCATACTACGAAGGCAGCAAGGTGAATGCATTCAACGGTTTTTCCGTCGGCAAAGGCCACTTGGCCGAAGCCAAGGCGGCAGTCAAATCCGGTTTGGCCGGCGCCAAATCGGCGTTCCAACACAATAGTTCCAGTGGCGCGGGCGCTGGGAGCTGCGGCACAGGCGATACTTCGCAGCGCGATGATTTGTTGGCGAAGATGCGCGAGGCGAAAAGATAAACACTACCGGCAGGGACGCCGTCCTCGGCATCCCCAATTGTCGAAAAGTTTGGATTTAGAGACGAAGTGGAAATAGTCGGTTGACCGCATCCATTACGGGACCGACCCACAGGTTGGCGCGAGAGTCATCAGAACACGAATGAGTACATTGTTTCTTTCACCACCGTCATTTGACGGTTTCGACGGCGGCGCTGGTTCGCGCTATCAGGCGCGACGCGAGGTGACCAGTTTTTGGTATCCGACCTGGCTGGCACAACCCGCGGCGCTAACGCCGGATTCGAAATTGTTGGATTGTCCACCACACGACATCGGCATCCAGCAATGTCTGGCGGAAGCAAAGAATTACAATCATGTCATCATTCACACTTCGACCCCGTCTCTGAAGAACGACTGCAAAGTGGCCGAGGCGATCAAGCAGAACCGGCCGGAGACAAAAATCGGTTTCGTCGGGGCGCACGCAGCGGTATTACCCACCGAAACACTGAAAGCGTCTTGGGCGATTGACTGGGCAGGGCGCAAGGAATTCGACTTTACGTGCAAAGAGGTGGCCGAAGGCCGGCCAATCGAGTCGGTGGCAGGGCTGTCTTACCGAGACAAGGAAGGGAAAATCAAACACACCCCCGAGCGCGAGATGATCCAGAACATGGACTCGCTGCCGTGGGTTGCCGACGTTTACAAGCGCGACCTGCAGATTGAGAAATATTTCATCGGGTACCTCCTGCACCCCTATGTGAGCCTTTATACCGGCCGCGGCTGTCCGGCGCAGTGCACGTTTTGTTTGTGGCCGCAAACCATCGGCGGGCACAAGTACCGGGTCCGTTCACCGCAAAACGTCGCGGACGAGATGGCTTACATGAAGCGCTTATTTCCGCAGGTGGCGGAGTTCTTTTTTGACGACGACACTTTTACGGCCAACCTGCCGCGCGCTCGAGAGATTGCGAAGAAATTG
>CAZUVM010000063.1:0-13668 GCA_964623885.1 uncultured Verrucomicrobiota bacterium | reverse complement strand
CCTCCTAACCTCCTCCTAACCCGTGAAAAGAATTGGCGGCTCTTGGGTCCACGTGGGTCCACCCAGAAACGGCGCGAAAGCCTGATTCTACGGGGCTTTGTCCACGTGCGTCCCAATGAGGGAAAATGGGTCCACGAAGCGGCGGCTTGGTGTAAACGAGGTGCGCTTCCGCTGCGCTAAGCGCCCGACCGCCCTTAAGGCCAAGTTCTTATGCAAGAAAAAGAAAGTCAAAAGATTTCTCCTCCTAACCTCTTTTCTGCCTCTTGGGGGGAAGCGTGACGGCATGTATGTCCACGAACAAGCCAAATCCACGGCCAGACCGTTGACGGCTGTGGCCCGCCGCAGACAAGCGGAGGTGATCGCCGTCATGCATTGAGGAAAAGATTAATATGCACAAAAAGGCGGCACGCTTTTGCGCATACTGTTTGAGAGTAGACGACAAAGATCGAATTCGAAATAGAATCGGGCTGGGACGACTGATACTCTTGCATCAGGTCCTTCCGGAGATCGAACCGTCCGTCCGGAGAGCAGCCAATGAGAAGGCACATTAATTTTCGGCTGTTCAGGCGAAGAGAATATGTCGGAAATCACACAAATCCTGCGCGATATCAATAGCGGCAGCCAGCAGGGTGCCGAGCAGTTGCTTTCGCTCGTTTACACAGAGCTAAAGCGAATTGCGGCCCAGAAGATGGCGGGCGAAGCACCTGGAAACACGCTGCAACCCACAGCCCTGGTTCATGAAGCCTGGATGAAGCTGGTGGGAGACGGAGATGCACCCTTTGAAAACCGGGCTCACTTTTTTGCGGCGGCCGCAGAAGCCATGCGACGCATCCTGGTTGACTCGGCGCGCCGGAAAATGGCCATCCGGCGGGGAGGTGGGGTGGCGCGTGAGGAACTGGAGGAGGACCATCTGGTTCAGGAAGTGGTTTCCGACGAATTGCTCGCAGTTGACGAAGCGCTCAACTTGCTGGCCAAGGAAGATCCGGTCGCCGCGAACCTGGTCAAATTGCGGTATTTCGTTGGGATGACCATGAATGAGTCGGCGACGACCATGGGCCTGTCGTTGCGAAATGCGGAGCGGACCTGGACTTACGCGCGAGCCTGGCTGCGGCGTCAAATTGGGAGACAGCTTTCGACGACGGAACGAAGGTAAAGAATTGGCGGACTTTTTTTGAATTATCCGCATGTCACATCGCTTAACTGCAGCGAAGCGCTCAAATGACCCGCGAACACGAAATCTTCCTTGAGGCTCTGGAGCAGCCTTCTGCGGAGGCTCGTGCCGCCTTTGTCGAGCGCGCCACGGCTGGCGATCCGAAGCTCAGGGAAGCGGTTGAAGAATTGATCGCGAATCACCGACCAGACACGTTTCTCGAACAGGGTGCTGCCGGTGTTCTCCGCGAATCTCTGGGCGCCGCAGGCAAGCTGACGCTCCAAGAGGAGCAAATCGGCGATTTCATCGGCCGCTACAAACTTCTGGAAAAGATCGGCGAAGGGGGCTTCGGCGTGGTTTATCGGGCGGAGCAACGCGAGCCCGTTCGGCGCCATGTCGCAGTGAAGGTAATCAAGCTGGGCATGGATACCAGGAGCATCGTTGCCCGTTTCGAAGCGGAACGCCAGGCGCTCGCGCTCATGGATCATCCGAGCATCGCGCGCGTGTTTGACGGCGGGGCAACCGTGACGGGTCGTCCGTTTTTCGTGATGGAACTGGTTCGCGCGGTGCGGATCACGGATTACTGCCAGGCAAACCGGCTATCCCTGCAGGAACGGCTTAGTCTGTTCATCCCGCTTTGCAGCGCCATCCAGCATGCTCACCAAAAGGGGGTAATCCATCGTGATTTGAAACCCTCGAACGTTCTCGTCACCGTCCAGGATGGCAAACCAGTGCCGAAAGTGATCGACTTTGGCATCGCGAAAGCCATCGAGGAGCCGCTCACAGAAAAAACCGTTTTGACAAACTTTCACGCGTTCATCGGGACACCTGCTTATACCAGCCCGGAGCAAGCCGAGATGACCGGAGCGGACGTGGACACCCGGAGCGACATTTATTCGCTGGGCGTTTTACTATATGAATTGCTGACCGGTGTGACGCCCTTCGATGCGAAGGAACTCACACAGTCCGGCCTGGAGGGGATGCGGCGGATGATCAAGGAAGTCGAACCGCCCACACCCTCAACCCGTTTGCGTCGGGCGGTTGCCGGCGGTTCCACCAATTCGCCGATCATACCGGTGGACCGGGATCTGGACTGGATCGTAATGAAATGCCTGGAGAAAGACCGCACCCGCCGCTACGAGACCGCGCGGGAACTGGCGGCCGATCTCGAGCGTTATTTAAGCCAGGAACCGGTTTTGGCCCGGCCGCAGAGTACGGCGTATCGCCTGCGCAAAGCCGTGCGGCGCCATCGCGCAGCGTTCGCCGCTGTTGCCGCCATTGTCTTCGCTGTCGTCGCCGGCAGCACGGTTAGCGTTTGGCAGGCATTCCGGGCTACACGCGCCGAGCGCGCGGCGCAAGAGGGTCGAAATAACGAAGAAGTACTTCGCCATAACGCGGAACGGGAACGAGAACGCGCTTTGGAGAGCCAGGAGCGGGCGGAGCTTAATGAGTACGTGGCCGACATTAATCTCGCCCATCAGTCTATCCTCGCCGGGAACCTGGCCCGCGCGACGGAGATTCTGACCAAGCACCGGAATAAAAGTTCCGAACGCTTTGAATGGCGTTATTTGTGGAATACGGCGCAAGGGAATGATCACCAGGTGATCGCACGGGAGGCTTCCAGCATTCTATCCCTGGCGACCTCCTCCGAATGGACGGTGGTCGGTTTGCAGGACGCCGTACACATCTATAGTGCGAAGACCAGCAGCCTGGTTAAAATCCTGCCCAAGTCAGGTTTTTCCGTGGCACTGTCATCGGCGGGCCTGCTAGCGACGGCGGGACGGAATTCGGTTCGTGTCTGGCGGACGTCTGATTGGACCGAGGCCTACTCTCTTCCAGAACAAGCGGCCCCGTTAGCCTTCTCACCCGATGGCCGCTGGCTGGCCACTACTTCCCGCGAAGGCGTGCGTGTTTCCAGCAGTTTTGACGGAAAGCTCGTGGCGGAGAACCCGGGCAGCACGCCGCCGTTTGCGTTTAGTCCGGACGGCAATTTGATCGCGGTAGATGCCCCCAACGGGATCGCCCTTAAGCACGTGGAAACAGGGCAAACCTTACGCCAGCTCGATCATTCAGAGGGAATCTTCAGCGATCTCAGGATGCGCTACATGAATGCCGTAGCGTTCTCTCCCGACGGGAATACCGTGGTCGCCGCCCGGAATGTCCTGCGGGAAGGCGGCATTTTCGCGATAGATGTGTGGGCCGCGGCGACTGGAGTGAAAGTCGCCAATCTACCCAAAAGCCGTGAGGCGATTGAACATGTCGGGATGGTCTCAGGAGTTGCCTTTGCGCCCAGTGGACAACTCCTCGCGTCCGGGAGCCACGATCATTCCATCCGGCTATGGGCTCTCGGCGGCCGGGAGTGTGTCGAACGGTTGTACGGGAATCCATCGGAGGTCTGGGCGGTGGCTTTTTCGGCGGATGGCCGCAGTGTCCTCAGCGGCGCCAAAGACGGAACGGTTCGGCTCTGGCCAACAAATGCCGCCACGCGAGAACGATTTTACGAAGGCGATTGGATGCCACTCAAGTTTTCCCACGATGGCCGAATGCTTGCGGCCATCAATGACCAGTCCAAATTCGTGCTGCTGAACCTCGGGACAGCAGAATTCGAGGACAGTCTTCCATTGGGCAAGCTCCCCTCGAGCCTCTGGGCCGGCGCAGTTAGCGATGATTTCCGCGTGTTGGTTCATCCGTTGGCTCAAGGGGGGCTCCGGGTTTGGGACCTGCAATCCAGGAAATCAGTGGATTTAGAAAGTCATGAAATACACAGAACCTGGGCGGCCATTTCTCCTGACGGATCAACATTCCTGGCTGGAGGAAACAGAGATTCGGCGCTGTGGTGGAATCTCCACGCCCCTGCAGAAACCCCACTACGGCTCGCATGCAAAGGTGCCCTTTTTTCACAAAACGGTGCCATCGTCGTTACACTTCACGACCGGTCGATCAAGCTCTGGAATGCAACGACGCGGTCGCTGAAAGCGGAATTCCCGGTCGAGGCTGACTTCAATTTCGGCACGCCATTGGCCCTATCGAACGATGGCCGCATTCTAGCGGCTGGATCCAATCCCATTACCGAGACTGAAAACGCGATTCGTTTATGGGATACCCACAGCGGCAAACTCCTCGGGGTCTGCAAAGGCCATACCCAAGGCGTCAGGTGGATCGCTTTTTCTCCCGATGGCGAGACCCTCACATCGGTCAGTGACGACAGCAACCTTCGTTTTTGGAATGTACGCACGCAACAGGAACTCCTGGCCATTCAACGGCTCGCGGATCCTGCCAGGGATATCCTTTTCTCCCCCGACGGTCATTGGCTCGCGGCGAAAACGCTGGCGGGCTTGCGGTTGCTGGATGGCTCAGCAGAACACGACTTCGTGAGGAAGACCGCTTTGGGAAATGGCCCGGCCGATCAGTGAGAGATCACTGGTTCAGGCCCATAGCCTTGGGTGAACCTATTCCTCAAGCGGCAGACACCAAGCGCCTCAGCTCCTCTGCGTCGTTACCGGGTTTGCCAGATCTGCGCGCACCGGTTTTTCTGGACCTGAATCGGGATTGTGCCCCGGCGCTCCCCGTGCCAAAGTTGAATTGATGAAACGTGCTACAGCCGGTCCTGCCAAAGTGGCCCGTGTCCGCCGCATTCTCCTTCGATTGCGGGGCGCGCGTGGCCTGGACCAGGACGAATTGCTGCAACACGCGCTTTTCTTCTCCAAATCCCCCGAAGAACGATGCCGCCTCAGCCTCCAAGCAGCCCGCTCGGCACTTTCCTTGCAGCGCTCGGTGAAGCGCAAATAAAGTGCATTTTGATTGGTGCCATGGCCGCGGTGCGGCAAGGCGCCCCGATTACGACGATTGATTACGACTTCTGGGTGTGCTTACCAGAGCGCCAATACGTGCGAATACTGGACATTGTTCAGCGGCAAGGCGGCACAATCCTGGCCCGCACGTTTTACGAGCTCAGCGACGGCACTCAGGTAAACGCGATTTTCCAACCGGATGGCCTCAAATCATTCGAGATCGAATACAAACTGTCCCCAGTTGCGATGCTGGCGGGCCAGCGCATTCGGGTGCTGCCCTTACGGCGGGTTATCGCCAGCAAACGTGCCTCCGGCCGCGATAAAGATTTGGCAGTGCTGCCGATTTTGGAGCGCACTTTGCGCTTGTCGCGCCGGTTGAAATCTCGCCGCCAGACCCGGCGCTGATTCAGGTCCCAAAGATCCGAGACTCGACGCTTAACTGTTGCCGGGCTCAAGCCACGGCACCGAACCCGCCAACAATGGGGGCAACCCCGCCAGCGAGGGGCAAGCCATTCCTGAAACGCACCGCACGAGCCAGAATGTGTCTAAAACCTACATTGATCAAAAAAGTTGGCGGGTTCTGTTTGGATTCTGCGCATGTCACGTCGTTAATTAAGATCAACATGAACACTGGCGACTCCAGGGTCAGCGCTCCGAACTTTATTATGAAAAAAACAATTATCACATTGTGCCTGCTTCTCACCAACCTGCAGCTATCGCATGCGCAAGCTAAATTGCCAAATTCAGCATCCACAACCTTTACCAAAGAGGAACAGGAAATCCTCGATCTTTCAAAAACCAAATGGACATGGATGTCAGACAAAAATGTAGAGTCCTTAGATGGGCTTTTTAAAGAAAACTGCGTTTTTGTGCATATAGGGGGAAGCTGGGGCAAAAAACGGGAGTTAGATACCATCAAAGGTGGCATGATCTGGTATAAGAAAGCCGAAGTCTACTCTGCGGCAGTCAATATCTTTGGAAATACCGCGATCTTGTTAAACGACATTGACCTGGTGGCGATGGTCGGTGGAAACGAAGCCATCAATCCTTTTATGGTGACGGAGGTATATATCAAAGAGGACGGCAAATGGAAGATGGGCTCACTCACGTTCTCACATCTGTTGAGGCCAGTTAAATTGAATAAGAACAATAATCGGCCGCAGCAGCAACCCTAACTTAACTACACTTGGGCACAGAACGTGACGACAGCCGGCGATCAGTTTCAGACAATCAAGATCTCGTGAACTAGCTTTAGGGAGCAATTGTGAAAACAAGAAAATTAGGGAACAGTGGGCTTGAGGTTTCGGCGATTGGACTCGGCTGCATGGGCATGAGCTTTGGGTTGGGTCCGGCGAAAGATAAACAGGAAATGATTTCATTGATTCGCTCAGCCGTCGAAAAGGGCGTGACCTTTTTCGATACCGCCGAAGTTTACGGGCCGTTCACCAACGAGGAACTGGTCGGTGAAGCTCTCGCTCCTTTTCGTGAGCAGGTCGTCATTGCCACTAAGTTCGGTTTCAACATTGACCCGGATGGAACGCAGCATCAGACTCCGCCACTCAACAGCCGCCCCGAGCACATTAAAGAGGTCGCCGAAGCATCTTTAGGACGCCTCAAGACTGATTACATTGATTTGTTCTACCAACACCGCGTTGATCCTAATGTGCCGGTTGAGGATGTAGCCGGAGCAGTCAAAGATTTGATTAAGGAAGGTAAGGTCAGGCATTTCGGACTTTCGGAAGCGGGCGTCGAAGTGATCCGCCGTGCGCACTCAGTTCAGCCGGTGACGGCACTTCAGAGCGAATATTCGCTGTGGTGGCGAGAACCGGAAGCGGAGATACTGCCGACGCTCGAGGAATTAGGAATAGGATTCGTTCCGTTCAGCCCACTCGGGAAAGGATTTCTCACCGGAAAAATTGACGAGAACACGAAGTTCGACAGCACTGACTTTCGTAATACAGTCCCGCGCTTTTCGCCGGAGGCGCGAGAGGCGAATCGGGCATTAATTGATTTGATAGCAAAATTCGCCGAGCAAAAGAAGGCGACGCCTGCGCAAATTGCGCTTGCCTGGGTGCTTGGTCAGAAACCGTGGATCGCACCTATTCCGGGAACAACTAAGCTGCATAGACTGGAAGAGAATCTTGGTGGGGTTGAGGTGGAACTAACAGCAGATGACCTGCGCGAAATTGAAAACATTACCTCCCGCGTTGAAGTAAAGGGCGCAAGATACTCTGAAGGCGCGCAAAAGTTGGTGAATCGATAGGTGCGGTTCCTTTAAACCTCTCAAGCCATGGCTTTATGAATGAGATGCAAATGAAAGTCGTCGACCAAACAGTGTGATCGTGGGTCCTAGTGTTGATTTCTTTTCCCTCGAGGGCCGAAAGGGATTTGGGTGGGTTCGTTGGATTCGCCGGAGATCAAACCAATTGTCGCCGACCGTGGAATGGCCTTGTACGCCCCACCGGGTTGGCTGTTGTTTTTACGAAATGACGCGCTGATGGCCCAGGCTTTCGACCCGGGAAAACTCTCCGTGTCCGGCGAGCCGGTACCAATCATTACCGGCGCGAAAAACAATCCCGGCAGCAGGCGATTCTCTGTCTCAGAGAATGGCATTCTGGTTTGGCAGGGGCAGTGGCAACGCGACTATCAGCTCGTCTGGTTCGACCGTGAAGGGAAACAGACGGGAGTGATTGACGCCCCGACAAAGGTCAGCGTCGGGAAAAGCCCGATGCTTTCACCTGACGGAAAGCGTCTGGTTGTGAGAAGGGTACTCGATTCCGTCGGTTCCGTCGGTTCCGGCGGAGGAGGCGGCGGCGGAGCAGGCTCGAATCTTTGGGTCGTCGATCTCGACAAAGGGGGTACGGGACTGCGAATAACTTCGACATTCAGTCAGACGCCGGTCTGGTCGCCCGACGGAAGCCGCATAGTGCATAACAGCGGAAACAACATCGTAGTGAGCGCGGCGAATGGCTCGGGTGATGCGGAGACTCTTCTGCCGCGAACGGCCTTTCCCGCGGCGTGGTCGCCCGATGGCCGTTTCGTCATTTTCCTGGAGCGCGGCGTCAAGACGCGCATGGATATCTGGGCGCTCCCCATGTTCGGCGATAAAAAAGAATATCCGTTGACGAATTCGCCGTTCGACGAGCAGAACCCGCAGCTTTCGCCCGACGGACGCTGGCTCGCTTACACCTCAGATGAAACTGGCCATTATGAAATCTATGTCCGATCATTTTCAGCGGACGGCAAATTAGGCGCGGACAAAAAGATTGTCTCGAAGTCAGGCGGCAAGCTTCCGATCTGGCGGCACGACGGCAGCGAACTCTTTTTCATCGCCGCCGATGGGCAGATGATGGCTTCCTCAGTGAAGACCGGCGGGACGGAATTTCAATTTGAAACGCCGAAGCCGCTTTTCAAAACTCGGATGTTGTCGTTAGAGGGCGCCATCTTTCGCGAATACGACGTTTCGCCCGACGGGCAGCGATTTTTGATTGGGACCCTGGTCGGCGAATCAACGGCGCCGCCGCCAACTGTGATCATGAATTGGACGGCGCTGTTGAAGAAGTGAGTGAAATTGGTTGATTGATTCATTTGCTCATTGATTCAATGCACCGATGAATCAATGAATCAATAAATATGAGCGAAGCTATTTCCCCCAAGACAGCTCTCGGTCAATACACCATCGTTTCGAAGATCGGCGAGGGCGGCATGGGCGAGGTTTGGCGGGCAAGAGATCCGCGCCTTGGCCGGGATGTCGCCATCAAGATTCTGCCGGCGGATTGATGCATCTGCTGATCTGGCTGAAGCGGCGACAGGCTTGGGCCAGTCTGTGGTTTTTCGTTTCAGCGACGGGCACGTGTTTACTCGCCCTGGATGAACTGTGGATGATGCGGTCACAGACGATCCCACAGTACACCTCAGCCATCCGCTGGCTTGGAGAACTTATGTTGCCAATAGTTCTCGCGCACGATCGGGCCGTTTTGGCCCCTCGAGTAACCGACGGCAAATTTGCGAATGTGACGCCGAATTCTCTTAGTAAGCCCTGTCAATTTTGCCAGTTATCTCGGATCCTTAGTCAGCGTAGCCTCACACGCAATTCTGCGCATTGGTTTCTCGGTTTTCGTAATAAGAGGGGTCCCGCGTAGGAAAACCGTTTCTCATAAAAAGGACGAATTACCAAACGATGAAGAGATTTGCCGCCGCTCTAACGCAGGTGCTGACACTTGTTTTGCTGGTAACGCCGCTAACTTCAGTGCCGGTCGCGGCGCAAACAAAGGTGATTGGACCAACCGATCGAACTGTATTGCCGATTCCTGAACCAAAAGTTCCGGACAGCACCGTGTTCGATGCTCGCAACGCCAGCCCGCCACCGCGTTTTGTGGTCGAGGCGCCGAAGGGCGCGCCCAATGTGCTGATTGTGCTGCTCGACGACATGGGGTTTGGCATGTCCGAAGCTTTTGGCGGACCTATTCATATGCCGACCGTCACGCGCCTCGCCAACGATGGGTTGCGCTACAACGAGTTTCACACTACGGCACTTTGTTCGCCGACTCGCGCCGCTTTGATGAGCGGCCGCAATCACCACATGACTAACTTTGGCTCGATCGCTGAGACCGGCACTTCCTTTCCCGGACAAACCGGCCAGCGTCCCGAGAGTGTGGCTTATCTCGCAGAGATGCTGCGACTGAACGGCTACAGCACGGCGCAATTTGGCAAGAACCACGAGACTGCTCCCTGGGAGGTAAGCCCTTCGGGACCAACTGATCGCTGGCCGACGCGATCCGGCTTCGACAAGTTCTACGGCTTCATGGGTGGTGAGACGAATCAATGGGCGCCGCTGCTCTACGACGGAATGACCCAGGTCGAGCTGCCGAAGGATCCGAAGTATCACTTCATGACCGATATGACCGACAAGGCTATTGCCTGGATGGGATATCAGAAATCGCTCACGCCGGATAAACCGTTCTACATGTACTTCGCGCCCGGCGCCACGCACGCGCCGCATCACGTGCCAAAGGAATGGATTGCCAAGTACAAGGGCAGGTTCGATCAGGGCTGGGACAAGATGCGCGAGGAGACGCTCGCGCGCCAAATCAAGTTGGGTGTAGTGCCGGCCGGCACGAAGCTGGCGCCGAAGCCGGAAGCGATCAAAGACTGGGACAAACTGTCGGCGGTTGAGAAGAAACTCTTTGCCCGCCAGATGGAAGTCTTCGCCGGGTTTGGCGAATACGCCGACACCGAAATCGGACGGCTGATTGACGCCATCGGCGCTACCGGGCAGCTCGACAACACACTGATTTTTTACATCGTCGGCGATAACGGAACGAGTGCTGAAGGCGGCATGAACGGGCTGTATAACGAGATGACGTACTTCAACGGCCAACTCGAAAGCGTCGACGAGATCATGAAGCATTACGACGAGCTCGGCGATCCTTCAACCTATCCGCATTTCGCGGCTGGCTGGGCGGTTGCTGGCGATACGCCGTTTGCCTGGACAAAGCAGGTGCCTTCGGATTACGGCGGTACCCGCAACGGCATGGTGATCCATTGGCCCAAAGGCATCACCGCGAAGAACGAAGTGCGTTCGCAATGGCATCACGTCATTGACATCGCGCCGACCATACTGGAAGCGGCTGGCCTTCCCGAACCGAAGATCGTGAACGGCACTGTGCAAATCCCCATGGAAGGTGTGAGCATGGTCTACACCTTCAAGGACGCAAAAGCCGCCGACCGGCACACGACGCAGTACTTCGAGATTTTCGGTAACCGCGCCATGTACCAGGACGGCTGGCTGGCTCGCACTATTCATCGGGCTGCCTGGGAATTTAAACCGCGCAGGACACTTGAGAATGACGTCTGGGAGTTGTTTGACACGCGGGCGGACTTTAGCCTGGCAAACGACCTCGCCAAACAAAACCCGGCGAAGCTAAAAGAACTGCAAGATCTCTTCTTAAAGGAAGCGGTCAAGTATCACGTATTGCCACTCGATGACCGGACGCTCGAGCGCCTGAATCCGGCCATGGTCGGGCGACCAGACTTGATGGCAGGCCGAACCTCGCTGACGGTATTTCAGGGAATGATCGGGATGTCGGAAAACGTCTTCATCAACACAAAGAACCGGTCGCACACGATCACTGCCGAGGTCGAAAACGCAGCCAACGGTGTGATCCTGGCGCAGGCAGGTCGCTTCGGCGGATGGAGTTTCTACCTGAAGGACGGGAAGCCCACCTACACCTACAACTGGCTGGGTCTGCACGAATATACCGTGGCGGCAACAGAGCCAGTGCCTGGCGGAAAGGTGACCATCCGTTTCGAGTTCGTTTACGACGGAGGCGGTGCCGGTAAGGGCGGAGTAGCCACCATATTAGTCAACGGCAAGAAAGTCGCGACGGGCCGCATTGAACAGACTCAAGGCGCGATGTTTTCAGCGGACGAAGGCGCGGACGTGGGAGCGGATGAGGGCACCGCGGTCACGCAGGCCTACGAAGTTCCGTTCAAGTTCACCGGCAAGATCAACAAGGTGACCATCGAACTGGGAGAGACAACAGCCGCCGATGCAATAAATGCTGAGAAGGCTCGCAGGGCAGCCGTCATAAAGTCGGCGTTGTCCAACTAGTTTAAAGCGAAGCGAATTAACCCTTCATCTACAGAGTCAGAGATTTATTGGCCGATTCAGGCAAAAGGAGATGAAAGAAGGGCGCGGACTAATGCAACGGTAGCGATTGCCGGAGTTATGAGTCTCATGTTTCTGCGCGAATGCCAGGAAGCACAAACCTGACGCAGATTTCTCCGACTGCCCGGTGAATGAGCAGCCCACATCACGATACCGTGCCCGCTCGCCTGTACGCTAGTGTGACGCGAGAAAATGTCGAGATGCTGAGGAAAATCAAAACAGCCCCGAAAAGCTGAGTAAAAGGGCAGCGTTGGTGAGTCCCCCTTCGGTAAATCAATTTAAATGTTGGGAACAATGGGGTTACGCGGTGTTTGGGTTGGCCTGCTCTCAACTAAGTCACAAAAAATTCGGAAACAAAGGCAGTAACAGCTGCTGTTCATCGTAACCTGCAACGCGATACCGTAAACAACCATTTAGTGCCAGCGGAGTTTTTTAGAAATGTTGGCGGCTAATGGGCGCAGACCAATTTGCGCGTGGTTTCCTTCCACAATCGAGAAAAACTGAAAACCAGAATCGTACATGCGACCTGTATTTTCTGACAGTAGTTCGCAGAAATACGCCTGTTAGCATGCAGTCCTGGCGGATTCGGCATTGAAGTGTGCGCCCACGAGTATCGCCGACTTGTTGGCCGGCGACGGGAACTCCGACACGAGATAACGCCACGGTATCAAGAGTGTCCAGGACGATGCTACTGCCAGTGATAATTAGGGTGTGCAGCAGTGTCATTTGAAGGGCATTGTGATAACCCGCTTCCAGTCCCCAAGGCCAAAGCGCATATGAATTGAATCCGGCACGGGACAAGCTGCCCGGTATAGGCACGTGGTGACTTGATGCTCGCTAATCTTTTCCCTCCGATGAATTGGGTCACGATCATTTGGTCGATGGTGGCGTCTGCCTGTCTCACGCTGGCGTTGATGCATCTGCTCATCTGGCTGAAGCGGCGACAGGCCTGGGCCAGTTTGTGGTTCTTCGTTTCCGCGACCGGCACATGTTTACTTGCTCTGGATGAGCTGTGGATGATGCGGTCTCAGACGATCCCGCAGTACACCGCCGCGGTCCGCTGCCTGCACCCACCAGCATACTTAGTGATTGTCGGCCTTCTGGGATTTGTGCTCGTCCACCTGCGGGCGGGCCGACGGTGGCTGGCTTGGGCGGTGATTGGAGTGAGGACCCTGTCGTTGGTGCTCAATTTCACGCTCACGACGAACCTTAACTATCGTCGGATCACCGGCCTTCACCAGGTTCGATTTCTTGGCGACTCGGTTACGGTAGGCGACGGCGTGCTCAGTCCCTGGATGCTGGTCGGTCAGCTCAGTTTTATTTTGTGGATCATTTTCGTTGCGGATGCAGCCATTTCCGTTTGGCGTCGCGGAGATCGACGGCGGGCGGTGACGCTGGGTGGAAGCATCGTGTTCTTTGCATTAGTGGCCAGCGCGTACGCGGTGCTGACCCAATGGAAGTTTGTCGACAAGCCGGTCATGGCGAGTTTCTTGTTTATGGGTGTCATAGTGTCGGTGGCTTACGAGTTGAGCCACGACTCAGCTCGCGCGGTGCAAATGGGGCAGGATCTTCAAGAAAGCGAGCATCAATTGGAGTTGGCCGCTGAAGCCGCCCAACTCGGTGTCTGGATACGCAGTCTCGCGGACGATCAGATTTGGGCCAGTGAAAAGTGGCGTTCGTTGTTTGGTTTTTCGAAATCCGAGCGTCTCGATTTCGGCCGCATGATGCACCGACTTCACCCAAACGATCGCGACGAACTCAGTCACGCCATCAGTAAAGCTCTCGAAGAAGCGAGTAGTTACGAAATGGAGTACCGAGTGCTCGTGCCCGACGGTCAGCTGCGTTGGATCTCTTCACATGGTCAGGTTGAAGTCAATGAGCGAGGAAAACCGGCCCGAGTGATCGGCCTCTCGATGGACGTAACGCTACGCAAGCTGGCTGAGCTGGAAGCGGTGCAGCAACGGCAGGAGTTGACCCATCTTTCGCGAGTAACAATGCTCGGGGAATTGTCCGGGTCGATGGCGCATGAGCTGAACCAGCCGTTGACCGCAATTCTC
>CAZUVM010000062.1:0-24909 GCA_964623885.1 uncultured Verrucomicrobiota bacterium | reverse complement strand
CCACGGCGTTTTGTAGGTGTAAAGCTCTCCCCTGAAACGGCTAACCTGCTGAGGCAGAATCCAGAGGGGGGGTCAGCCGACCTGGTTTGGTTGAACCGCTTGCTGCTGGCAGATGCTTTTCCGGGCGATTTGCCCCAAGATCAGGCGCTTTATGATCCCGCACTTTTTGCAGGTACTGCGTTGTCCGGAGAAACCTTGACTCTCCTTAGACAAAACCTTCAGGGAACGAACCTGCTCCGGCTCAATCGACTCCTGTTGATCGATGCCTGCCCGGGCATGTTGTCGCGAACACTTTTCGCTGGGGTGGATTCTCCCGCCGCGAAATTATTTTTGTGGCGAGCCGCCGCAAGCCAGGCCGCGATCGACTACACCAACACGCTACAACTATTGGCAACCTTTACCGACGTTGACACTACAAGTCAAGCCTCCGACGCTCTCGCTCGGAAGACAAAGTGGGAGGACTATTTCCAACAGGTCGACCGCGCCTTTGATAAGATGCAGGAAATAGAAGGGCTGCTTCAGCAGTTTTCCACAAAGCTCTCTTCCGCGCGGTTTACGCGCTCTCCGTTTGCCTTCCCGAACAACCAAATCGCTAATGTTTATGGCGTGGCAGATGTCGTCCTCTTGGCCGAGAGGATCCACGATGACCTCGGCGGCGACCCGAACAACACGATATCGAATCTAGAACTGCAAAAGTATCTAATAGAGAATTTGGAAGTTGCGTACACAGTATTGAAGGCGAGGAGGGAGGAATTCCAGAGTGCGTGTGCTCCATTGCCGAGCCTGTTCCGCCGGCTGGAATTGGATGACTTAAAGGACATTCAGTACGCTGTAACAAGCAAATTCAGCGACAACACCAATTCTGATTCGGTGACCCCATTATTAGTCTGGCCTACTGTAATTGAATCCGCCCTTCTCGAAGATCGACTACTTGGCAAGATGGGTGACGAGGCTAAAGACCTGGACAATTCAACTGATCCCCTATTGTTACAACCATCTCCGGCGGTAGAAAAGGCCTTTAGAGACTATGTTAGGCGGCGCTGGCCAACCCACGCCTTCGCTTTGGACCCCGTCGCTCAACAACAAAACATTGCCGACACCTCGAGCTTTCGAGACAACCTGCAGCTTTCGCTTTCCTTCGCCCTCGCCACAGGAAAGCTCAACGTGAGCGACTATGCCAATTACAGCCAGCGGCTCGGGCTGGATCTCGATGCCATCCTTCTGAATCACACTGTAACCGCCTTCGCGGACGGCGATGACACATTCGGCTGGCACTTTTTCCCGCGGTTTTCTACGAAGCGGGACCCCAAAGATTGGTCGCTCGATCGCGGCATGCGCGAATGTACTGCGCTCTTGATTCTCCCCTCATTCGTGCCTCAAATCACGCTCCAAACAAGAACCAGGTGGTTTGACCTGGCCTCCCCCTCCAAGACGGAACCCACCATCGAAACAATGTATTATTTGAGCGAACGGTGGGAAAAAATGCGCATTAAATATCGTGACTCTTTTCTTCTGTCTCTCGAGAACACGCGCGTGGAGGCCCTGGCGAAACAATTGAACGACCCATCAAACTCCGTATCAACATATCTGCGGACAAGTCTCTCGCCGGCAACGTCCACCTTCCTGTCGCAATACCGCGGCGCCAAATTGGATTGGGCGCTCCGAGCCAATTTGTTGGATGACCTCAACCGGATCATCGTCCGTGGCCCCATCTACGATTCTGTGCGATTCACCAACGTTGCGCTCTCGCCGGAAACGCGAAAGGTTCTTTGGGAAAACCCGCAATACGGACTCGATTTGTCTTACCTGAACCGGTTACTCCTTCAAGACACGTATCCGCACGAGATCGCAAAAGAGAGTCGGTTTTCACGAGACAACACTCCGTACCTGCGGGCCGACAGAGATCAAGGCATGCAGTTTTTGGACCAACTGAAGTCCGCTCTGCCGTTGCAAACGCGGTCCGTTCCGCTCCCGTATGAGACAGCAGTAGGCGGCTTCACCCTGTTTAACGCCGAAGGCATTAGCTTTCTCGGCCCGGATTTGTATGGCTATCAGGGGAACGCTGTAACCGATGGCACGAACGATTTTACGGTTTATCTAGTCGGAAATAACTTCAGCGTCCGCGGAACGCGAGTGCTGGCAAGCGGCGCTCAATTAAACAACTCGGTGCTTCTGAGTCGACAACTGATCGCCGCTACAGTCCCTGGTCCCTTGATCGCGCAGGCCAAACAAGTTGAGATTACCGTCGCGACCCCATACGGTGTTTCCAGCCCAATTACAGTCAAACCAACCTTCACCGGGAAGGCGACACCCCAAACGCCAAAGACTGGATACACATGGCAGGTGAACGCGACCAATACGACGAGCTACGGCATCCAGATCTTCGTGCTCACCAATCATGTCGCTCTCCCAACCCTGCTCGCAAACGCGCAGGATCCGTACCCCCACATAACGCGCACACTTTCAACTGGCACGGATGCGGTCTTGCAGCCCGAATCCGCAGCTCTCGCGTTCAAAGTATCGGTGGTTACTGATTCAGGCGAGGCGGTCATAGCAAATACTAACAACAGTTCAGTCCTGCAAATTACCGAAGGCGGGAAGCTGAAAATGTTCCAGTTCGCGAACAACGAAATGCTCTCACCCGCTAACTTCTGCGAGATGGTGTGGCCGCAGCTTACGAATTACATCGGAAACAAGCTCGACCACTACTATGTGAGCAATTCCCTTGCGGCAAACGTGAAGATAAAGCTCGGGACTTATCTGCGGCTCGACACAGGCGCAGTCATTCAAACCGATGACCCCCTGCTCCTTCCACTCTCGCAATGACGGAGCCGCAGTTGCTTTTAGAGTCGAACTAGCCCTGACCCTGTCGGCCAGTCCTCCCAATTCCAAGACCTCCGGCCCGCGCGCCCGCCCAGCTAGCCGGCAAGCCTCTAGCCTCTAGCGCCGGCAGCGCATCTGGAAAGGCCGCTTCCTTTCATCTCGCCTCCGCACTTCAGCCACCCTAAACCCCTCGGAAGTCATTATGGCTATCGGTCGTCGCCGAACCTTGTCGGAAGATCTGAAACAGCTACTGGAGCTCGTCCAAAAGGGCCAGCTCTTCGCTCTTCAGGAAATGGATTAAACCCGGCAAACGATTGCGGGCCACGGACGCCACCGAACCAGACCCTCATATCCTCCACGCTGCTGTACTAACCGGCTTCCACACCGTGGTCGAAGAACTGCTCCACACCGGCGGTTGCCCAAAGCCTACGCCGCCGGCGCTGCGCTCGCCAACCGCCGCTCTCGGCGGCTCACTGCTGCGGTGCATCCGGCGCAGACCCATTTCCTGGTGCGCCCGGGGGAGGAGCGCCGGGGCCGGGCGGCGGCGGCCGGTGAGCGTGCATATCTTTCAAGAATGCGGCCAGTTCCGTTTCATCCAGTTTGCCGTCCTGGTCGGTATCGTACTTGGCGATAATTTCTTTCGCAGTCGGCGGGGGGCCGGCAAGACCGCGCATGCCGGGTCCGAGAGGTGGGAGTTGAACTTTCCCATCCTGAATATCTTTGTGCAAGGCGGCGCGTTCGGTCTCGTCGAGTTTGCCGTCGTGGTTGAGGTCGTACTTATCGAGAATTTCCTTCGGGAGAGGCGGTGGGCCGCCTGGGTGCCCGGGACCGCCGGCCATCGGGGGCGGACCAATCTTACCATCGGCGATGTCCTGTTTGAAGGCCGCCAGCTCGGTTTGATCGAGTTGCCCGTCTTTATTGACGTCGTATTTATCCAATAGCCCGGCCAGCAACATGCCGATGGGTGGCGGCCGGTGCGGTGGCGCGCCGTCGGGCGGGCCTTGGGCGGGATCGGTGTTCGGCCCGGTCTGCGCCCGGGCGGTGAAGCCGGCCAACATCAGGTTGAGCGCGGCGAGCAGGATTAGCTTACGTTTCATAACTGTTTATGTTTTTGGTTTGCTGCGACCCTACGCTACTGAGGCGTTTGGCCTTGATGGAGTTTCAGCGCAACGCGGTTGGTTTGCGACGTGGCTGAGATGGAAGCGGGTTTTGTCGGGGTAAACCGGGTTGAAAGCGGGGCAGGGTGACTTCTGGGAGCGCCGGCATTCTTGCCGGCAAGCTACCAGTAAGGAGAAAAGAAGCCGGCAGGATGCCGGCGCTTCCAGGGCGTTCAAGTGAACTTCAACAACTCCTGAACCTCCCGCAGGCCGCGGGTCATGGTGAGCTGCTTGCCGTTATGAAGCACCACCGCGTGCTCGCCTTTGAAGAGCGGTTGCAGCTCTTTGATCTGATCGACGTTTACGAGCACCGAGCGGCTGAGCCGGATGAATTGTTTGGGGTCGAGCTTTTCTTCGAGCGCAGTAAGCGTCTCCCGGACCACGTGGTTTTCCTTGCCGGCATGGAGCACGACGTAGTTGCCGGCGGCTTCGAGGAATTCGATCTGGCTGGCCTTCACGAACACGACGCGCTCACCAGTACGAACCGGGATGCGTGATAAATGTTCGCGCTCGGGTTTGAGGCGATCCAGCAGCGCTGCCAGATCCTGCGCGCGCTCTCTGCGGTCACGGTTTGCCAACGTTTGGCGGGCGCGTTCGAGCGTTTCTTTGAATCGGGCGGGCTTGAAAGGCTTGAGCAGATAGTCCAGGGCATGGACCTCGAACGCTTTCAACGCATGCTGATCGTAAGCGGTAACGAAAATGACGAGTGGCATTCGTTCGGAGCCAAGTTCGCGTAGAACGTCGAACCCGCCCAGGCCGGGCATTTGCACATCCAGGAAGACGAGATCGGGGATCTGCTCTCGAAGGGCGGCCAGCGCCTGCCGGCCGTCGGCGCATTCGTCGATGACTTCGATATCCGGCTCGTCCTGGAGCAGTGAACGCACGCGCTCACGCGCCAGTGGCTCGTCATCGACGATTATGGTCCGTATTTTCAAGATTCCTGATGATAGGGAATCTCCAGGTCCACAGCGCACCCGCCCTCGGCGAGGCTATGGAGCACCAAACTCGCCTGCTGGCCGTAGAGTTCCTGCAGCCGGGTCCGCGTGTTGGCCAGCCCGATGCCCCCGCCCGACGAGTTCGTCGCGCCGTTTATACCCGCTCCGTTGTCATGGATCGTCAACTGCAGCGTGTCGTTTCGGCGCGCCGCCCGGATGCCGACGACACCGGGCCCGGGATTCGGTTCGATGCCGTGTTTCAGGGCGTTTTCCACCAGCGGCTGCAGGACCAGCGCCGGCACGCGCGCATCGAGCGCTGCGGCGTCGATTTGTTTGTCGATGCGCAAGCGTTCGCCGAAGCGAACCTTTTGGATTTCTAGGTAACGATCCAAAAACGCCAGTTCCTGGCGGAGTGGGATTTCCTGCTCGGCCGTGTCGAGTGTTGCCCGGAGCAGTTCGCTGAGATTGGCAATCATTTCGTCGGCCGCTTTGGGATCCTTATGTACGAGAGTAGAGATGGCGTTGAGCGTGTTGAACAGAAAGTGCGGTTGCAATTGCATCTGCAAAGCCTGCAGTTTGGCGTCAGCGAGCCGCGCCTCGAGTTCAGCGGCCTGGCGCTCGCGTGCCTCCGACCGCCGGTAAAACGTGAGCGCGTGAACGAAGCTGACGATGACCCAGTAAATAGGCACGGTGAACCGTGCGCGCATGAGAATGGCATTCAGGAATGCGCGCGGATGCTGCGGCTGGCCGGGGAGTCTCGCCGGCGGACGTTCGCCGGGCGCGAAGAAGGGTGGTGCGCCATCCGGGGGCGGCCCCTCAGGTCGCATACGATAGGGTGGGGGTACCGGAAGTTGTCCGGGCGTACCAGGCGCAGGCCGCGACACCAACTCACTTAGCACCACCGCCGCGAGGCAGGCGGCGACGTGGACGGGGATGCTTAACGCCAGGTTATGGCGTTCCAGGGGAAAACGAATGGCCAGCCACGCGACCGCTGGTCCCAGGATGATCCAGGGGAACCAATCGCGCAGTGAAACGATTGCGGCATCGGTCCACGACAGATCGCTGGTGAACACGACATGTCCGGCAAACGCCAGCACCAGCAGGCACCAGAACCCCAGACCCAAAGCCCACAACGCCACTTGCTGGCGCAGGCTGGCGGGACGGTTCATGCGGGCAAATTAGCCGCTCGGTCAAGTGGTGAAAAGGAGGTAATGGATGGCTGGAGTGATGTAACAGAGATGTGCATACAATGGCCTCCTCACCCTGACCCTCTCCTCCCGAGGAGGAGAGGGAGATCAAAGCCGGGCTGCGGTGCTTACACGTTCGGTTTGGATTTCAGAGGTCTCTGCGCCGCCGGCTCACGATGCGAAAGCGACTCAGGAGGTTTGCTCTCCCTGAACTCCGCGCAGCAAGAACCTTTTTCGGCGTAGCACTCCGCACATAACCGTTGGATGGCAAAATCGAACGCGCCAAATCTCCCGCATTCGTCGCACCGCAGGTTCTCGTCCAATTGACGCTCGCTCTTGCTCGAGTTCATTCGCTCCAATGGTCGATTAGTGGGCCGCGCTCCCCATAAACCGGATCTCTTTTTGGCACCGGCACGTAGGCGATATTACGGTCGGTCCCGGGCCGTTCGCCGGGTTTGCCATAATTGATGTCCCAATCCCGGCCATCGGGATAACCGCCCACCACGCCGAAATCCTTGCTTGAGCCGAGGTTTTTGTGCGCAACGCCGGCCGGAATCAGGAGAACATCTCCGGCCTGCACCTCGTGCACTACGCCGTCGTCTCCTCCAAGTTGCACCTTGGCCGAGCCGGAGTAAACACCCAGGACCTCGTGCGCGGTGCTATGGTAATGGTGGTACGGATAAATCCCGTTCCGCCAGGTGCGCGTGTATCCGTTGCTGCAAAACAGTTCCTCCAATGCCGCCGCAGGGTCATGATCCGGAACGACGACTGCATTGCGATATAGCAGCAGCGGCAGGCGGCTGTTGGGGAAAATGCCATCGTCCGTGAGTTGTTGAGCCAGCACGTCCGGCTCGTTGACCTCCTGTGTGACTGCAGAAGTTTTCTTGCTCATAATAACCTCTGCTCCACAGTACGACTTAATCGCCTTGGAGCAAGAGGTGAAAGGGCGCAGCAGGTTGAGCGGGATGATTCAATGGAAAGGGACCGCGCCCGCCCCGGGCGCAGCGGTTGGCGCCCTCGCCAACCGCATTCGCGCTTCGCAATTCTGCTCATTATTTGGTCAGCTTGGGCTCATAGGAGTCAGCCGGCGGGGGCACCGGTTGGCAGCGCCCGGGGCGGGCGCGGTCCCCGAATACAACTGCATAGTTCCGGCTAAGACCTACCCGACCAGGACTTGTGCCGGTAATAAGAAGACGCGGTTCATCAGCGCTGCGCAGGGAGCCAGAACAGCCGTCGGCGGGCCACCACCCAAACCAGAGCAGGTACGAGCAGCAACAGAGCCGAGGAAGGTTCGGGCACCGCCAGTACCGTAAAAGTATTGCCGCCATCAGAAAACAGTCCCGCGTGATAGGCAACCGATTCGCCCGAATTCGGCGCGGCCGCCAACTGCGCCGGGGTGAACGTCGCAATGTAGCTAAAACCGGAGAGGGAACTGCCGGCCGTAATGTAACTTGCGGATGAACTGGCGGCAAATTGAACGGAATTACCCGAGACCGTGGCGGTCCAGCCGGCAGGCGCCGAAGCGGCGGTGGGCGAGCTCGGTAGGAAGAATTGTCCGGGAATCCAGGCATACCAGATGTACCCAATCGAGGCGGTCGCCCCCGCGGCGTCGCTGAATGTCAGGTCATAGGTATATGGCCCGCTACCAGTGCCCAAGACTGTGCCACCGCCGAGCTGACCTTGCGCGCGCGCCATTTCAGTCGTCGCGGCCAGAATCATCAAAGCGGCAATTACTCCCTTGGCGATAAAAATCATGCGCTTGCTATGTGCAATGAATCCAGTGGTTTTGGTGGTGGCTTTCATCAGGTCGTTCCAGATCTGTACTGTTAGCTGCAAAATAGCCCGCTGCTGTATTCCTAAGATGCTCCACCATGAAAAAGGTTCCCGCAAGCGGGAAGAGTAGCAAAAAGTGTTGCTCGCAGTCCGCTAATGCGGCTGTAGCGCAGGCCTTCGAGCCTGCCGTATCGCAGGCTTCCAGCCTGCCGCCCTTTGGCCTGCTTCCCGTAGTCCCGCCCTCAGCTCGGCATCACGCTTCGCGCCAGCAACTCGTTGATCCTGGCTACCACGGCAAATGCGTCGGCCACGTACAGCACGTCCGCTTTGCCGCGGGCCCAGCCGCAATTCGGATCCAGGTTGATCGCCCGGCGTTCGTTGATGAACCGCCAGCCCACGGTGTGCGGCTCCTCGCCGTGACAACATGTCGCCAGGCCTTTCGGATGGCGCGGCGTCGAGCCGGTTTGGCCCACTTGGTTCAAATGGGTCAGGAACGGCAGGACTACCTGGCCTTCGCCGCTCAGGTCCACCAGCGATTTGCTGCTGCCGAGCGAGGCGCGCGAAACCCGCAAGCAATCCAGGATTAATCTCTCGGCGTCTTTGGCATGCGGCTGACCATCCGCTTGTTTCTTGGTCCAACCGGCGCCAGCGACCAGGAGGAGCTTGGCGTCTGGGCGAATGGTCTGGGCATCGGCCGCGGGTGCTTTGATGCCCACAACCGCAGTGCGGCGGCAATCATCGCCGAGATTTACTGCGACATTTTCTGCCTGAACAGCTCCGGCTTGGCCTGTCCATGGCTTTTGGCTGCCAGGCTCGATCAGGATGAACCAGGGCCGGCGCGTGCAGTGCTGCCCAGCTTCCATGCGCTGACGGTAATACCAACGCGTCACCGCCACTGCGCCATTATTGATCGCAACTCCTGTGACATGGGTTTCCGCCCGTCCATTCAATCGTTGGGCGACGCCGGCAAGGACGCGATTGAAACGTGAAGTTGCCGGTGCCAGCACGAGCGTCGCATTGGCGGCCCGGCAGAGGGCTTCGGCGGCTGCGGCGTCCGTGGCGTAACGCGAGCTGCCGAATTCTTCACCCGTAACAGCCAGAATCTTTTCGGCGCCGGCCTGGGCAAGCTGGTTGGCTCCGGATTGAACAGAACTGCCTATAAGACCAATGACTAATTTCGATGCGGGCAGACCGCCGCTCAAAGTTTTCGCCGCAGCCAATGCTTCGAGGGCAGGCTGCGCAAGTGAGCCGTCCGGTTCGGAATGGGCGAGCAGTAGGAGGGTTTCCATTTTTATAAAGCTTAACCAAGGATCCATTCCGCGAGTTCGCGCGCTATTTCGTCGGCGGACTTGTCCTTAACAATTCGGGTTTCGCGCAATTGTTTGGGCAGAGTCACGCTCCTGATCGTCATGCCCTGGCCCGGCAGCTTGATCGGTTTTGCCTTTTGCAGGGCCGGCATAACCGCACGCATGTTCATAATGCCAATTTGCGGATTATTCTTCGGTTCCGGCAAATTGCCCGTGGCCCAACCAAGCAGGGCAGGGGGACCGGCGCAGCGGGAGACCTGGTGCTTGCCACCTTCGATCCGTTCCAGGATTTCCAGGGAGCCGTCCCCGCTGACCTTGAGCTCGTCCACTCCCTGAAACTGATCCACGATTTTCAGCCGTTCACCCACGATCTGCATCGTTGCGCCCGCGCCACGCGAGGCCGATTCCCAACCGCCGAACACCAGCAGGCGCGTGTGGTCAATGTTCGGAATGCCCTGGATCGCCTCCGCCAGGATCGCGGCGACTTCTGCCGAATCTGTGAAGCCGCTGCTGGAACCATCCAGCGCGATGAGTTCGAACGGGACCTTCTGCGCTACGGTCATCATGACCTGCTGCAGTTTGGCTTTGGGACCAAGGCTCACAAGCCACACTTTGCTGCCGGCGAATTGTTTCGCAAGGTTCGCGGCCTCATAGAGAGCGTGGCTGGCCCAAGGATCCAGAACAGCGGGCAGAATATTCTCGTTTTTCAACGTTGGGCCGGTCGGACCGGTTACCGGCTCTAGGGTTTGGAGTGGGTCCGGCACGATGCTGCCGCAAACTACAATTTGATACGCGGTAATCATTTAAAGAAGGTTAATTCTCGGCTGAATGCAGCCCGCCGGTTCCGGCGCGGAAGGCGATGTTCATCCGCTCAGGATTTCCGGGCACTGCTTGGGAGCAGTTCCAAAGGCACGCGCCACAGTGGACGCATTTTTCGCGGTCGAACGCGGGCACGCCGCGGGCGCCTGGGGTGATGGCCTGGCCGGAGCATAATTCAATGCAAATGCGCGTGCCACATTGCTCGCATAACTCCGGATACAGGAACACGACATGATCGGCGTAACCGGGCGGCGCCTGCACTTTGCCGCCCATCAACAGCGCATCCTGGTGCGAGAGCAGAAGCTGTCCGTCATGGGCAATGGCGGGCCAGCCGACACGGTGCATTAAGGCTGAATGCAGGGACGTGCCCTTGATGGCGCATTCCTTGCGAAGTTCATCGATTTGCCAGGCGGGGATTCGGCCGCGATAGTATTCTCCTACTGACTGGACTCGTTCGTACGGCCGCATTGGGTCGCCGGCGAGAGCGAACCGTCCCTTGGTTAGACCGGCGAGGGCCATGCCGACAAGCCCGCGCACGACGCCTTTTTGAAAACCGTCGCGCGATCTTTCAGCCACGCGCGCCTCGGCCTCCAGCTTGCTGGCGCGGCGGCGCCGGACGTAAGTGGTTTCGAGGTTTTCCTTCGTGAAAGGCTGTTTTGCCTTGAGCATTTCGAGCACGCTTTCCGCGAGGAGCGCGCCAGTGGTCCAGGCCTCGTCGACACCGGAGCCGGTCAGCACGTTGGTGCTGCCCGAGCCTTCGCCGATGCGCGCGTAACCGTCTCCCACCAGGTGTGGCTCACCGCGTCGGCCGGATTCGCTTAAAGTTTTTGCGCCCCACGACCGCAGGCGGCCGCCCTTGAGGTAACGCCACAGGTACGGATGCAGCATCCAATGCTGCAAGTAGCGGTAGCTGGTGCGGACCGGGCTGTCGAACCACGAAGGAACAAAAACCCCCAGCGACGCTACGCGTTCGGGGTGGACATATAGAAATCCAAAAATCTCCGGCTCGGGAAATCCCAGTGTGTGCAAGACCGTGCCGGGCTGCAGTGCGCTGTCCGCAGGCAGATCGACGACGAACTTCATGCCCACCGCCCAATCGCGTGTGTGATGGCTTTCGGGCATCCCAAAATGCGCATCCAATTGCTGGCCAACCGCGCCCACGGGCCCGTCGGCAACGACGGTTAGCGCCGCGCGCACGTCCATGCCCGGCATGAAACCATCGGTGGCTCTGCCATTTTTGTCGACGCCCTGATCGAGCAAACGCACACCGACGACTTTGTTGTCTTCTATCAGTGCCTCCGAAACGGGTGTGCCGGGCCAGATTTGCACGGCGCCCGTGCTCTGGATTTGCGCACCCACCCATTGCATGAATTGTCCAAGCGAGAGGACAAGCCCGCCTTCCTTGTGCAGAAACTCGGGCGCCCACGGCAGTTCGAACGCATCGTTTTTCAGGGGCAATAAACCGCTGAAGGCGCGCAGACAGGCGTCAGCCGCGCGCAGCGTCCGGGAACGACGGCTCGCTCCGATCGGATCGAGCAGGTAAACCACTTTCTCGTCCTGGACCGGTGTCGCCATGGGGATCTGATTTGGATCCAAGTCGGGAATCGTTTCCCGGATGCCCCGTGCCCGCGTCACCACGCCTGAAACTCCAAACCCGATATCGTCCGCGCGTTCATAGCAAAGGACCTGCGGCGGCGAGCCGGGCAGGGTAGTGCTCTCGATTGCCGGTGTGCCGTCGGGGTTCGTGAGATTCTTCGAGAGCGCGCTTAGAAAACCCGCTGTCGCCGGCCCGAACCCGACGCAGACGATATCAGCGTCAACGCGCTGGCGATCGATTGGCGGTGCGTCTGAGGTTAGTTGCTCCAAGGTTTGGTTGATAGAGGTCACGCAGGCGGATTCTTACCGTACAGAAACTGGTCGTGCTGTGCAGAAGTGCCGGCTTTACTCGAGCGCCCGCAAGCCTTGGCTCGGTATAATGGATCCTTCAGCATCTTCTTGAGCTTGGGTCTTCGCTTCCGTCTTGATCGAGGAATCGGTTTACTTTTGTGTTCTTTCATTGCCCGTTTCATGGATAATCCAACGCCTCGCGCGTCATAACGTGAGTCAACGCTTCGGCGGCGCGATCTTTGGCAAGCCGACATCCGGTAAGGCAGCCGTCCAACTTCGCGCGCAAACGAACGAATGCCTCCAAGCCCGCAAATTTCACGCATGGACCGGCTTTGACCGGCCGCGTTTCACCGGCCTCGACAACGTCACTGCAAATACGCGCGGAGCCGTCGATGCCGGGGATGATGCCTTCCAGGGATTCGAGTTCAGCGGCATCGTAACAACAATGGCAGCTTGCTTCGTCCCAGGCTGGATGCCGGTTATATCCGTGCACCAGTTCGGCACAGATGCGGCCCACTTCGCCCGCGGCGCGCGCGCTTTGGACATGACAGAGGTCGGTGAAGAAGTTTACGAAACCTGGCAGACTTTCGCTCAACGCGGGATTGCTCTGGCTCTTTTCGTCGAGTTCGACCACATCCAGGATGAATTGCCGAGCGGCTAGCAGCCAGCACAGGGCATCGGCCAATGGGAACGTCACGCCTTGTCGGCTCTTGTGATAGAGCTTGGCACCATCAGCATCGGTGGACGCGCGAACGTGTTCAAGGGTCCAAAGCCAAAGTTTCATCGCGGTGGCGAGCGTGCAGGCGCCGGTGCCCGGGCGAGCGGCGGCAAGGCGGCGCATCTCTTCGGTCCAGTTGCGGAACTGGGCGAGGAACAGCTCGTTGGCCATGGTGATCGAAAGCTGCAAGCGCTGCACGGCTTCGGGGCCTTCGTAGGTAGCTTCGAGTTGGGCGTCCATCCATTTGTGACCCAGGAAACCGGGGCAATCCTCGGTAACGCCGTAGCCACCCATAAGGCTCACAGCTTCGCGCATCATGTTCGCGCCGTGGCCGGTGTTCCAAAGTTTGCAGGCGGGACAAAGAACGTTCGCTTGCGCATCCAGCATGGCGTGCTGGATCAGCGGGTTGTCGCGCAGTGCGGTGAGCCTTGCCTCGTCGCGATGGCCAGGTGATTTGGCCGTCAACGCGACGCATTCCAAAGCCTCACTCTGAAACGCAGCCATGGCCTTAAACGCAGCGCGGCCAGCGAGTTTTTTCTCGGCCAGGTACGCCTCCTTCCGGCGTTCGAGCGGGTCGAGTTCGTCGAACAGCCGCGCTGCGGCGAACCCGAGTGACGCGCTGGCTTCGCCCGTGGCCCAGATATCCACCAACCGGTGCAGCACATCTTCCTTCTGCTGCAGACCCATTTCAAAGCGCGGGGTGCCCGGTGCGCCTTCGCCGCCGCGGAACCGCCGCCGTTGGTACAGGATCACCGGCTCAACTGCTGAGAGCAGCTTGGCCGAAGTCATAAGCCCAACGGTCACGCGTGTGCGGCGGAACACCGCTTCGATGATCTCGCTGTGCGAGTAGTTAGGCACGATGATGCCGTCTTTAACCGTGTATCCGCCGATGATGCGCTCGGCCGGCACACGCAAATTGAATGCGGGATCGCGCGTCGAGCTGAGCTGGTGCACCAGCTTGCGCGTCGGCACTCCGCGATCGAATGTGCCCGGGTCGGTCTCTTCCAGGATCACCATGCAGCTTCCTTTGAGACGCGGATCGTCCGACTCGACTGCAGCGGTAACGACGTTGGCGAAACCCATGTTGGTGATGAACCGCCCGCGCTTTTCGACCTGGAGCAGGGGTTCCTGGCCCTCCTTCCATTCAGCGATGCGCACCCGTCCGCTTAGAAGGCTGGTCTCGACGCCCACGAATGGCAGCGGCTCGGTCAGGGCAAAAGCGGCGCGGATCTGTTGCCGCTCTTCACCGGGTTTAGGTGGCGCGGCCAGGTTCATGTAATGGGAGCGCTGTTCGGGCGTGCCGCGCTCGTGAATGGGAGCCAGGCCAAGGTTGCCAGCCAGGCTGCAAGTGGCCGCGCCTGCATCCACCCAGGCCAACTCGAACGCAATCAGTGCCAACGCCAGGTTCTTAGGACCTTCGATGAATCCGCCAAATTCCGAATCGAGGAACGCCGCGGTGATGCCGCTCTCATCAAAGGCCTCGAGCAGTTCCGCCTTGGCCGGTGTCCATTCGTGCGAATTGCGTCCGCCCTCGGCTACGAGCCGGGCGACCGGCCCGCGCGCCACTGTGCGGGCGGCTTGGGCGAGCATCGCCAGGTCGTAGCGGTCGGCAAAGCGCCACATGATCTGACGCAGGTCGTCCCCGGGCAGAGTTTGCAAGGTGGGGGTGGATTTGGGTTCCGCAGCGGCGAGTGTCATAAGATGTTCCTGGTTAAAAGTCCGGAACCAGCCGGGCCATTTTATAGAGTCGCGATGATCTGGATCGAGGCTAGTGGTGCCGCCCGGGGACGACTTCACGTCAATTGCTATTCTCTTCGCAAATTTTGCGGGGGCGAGCACGTGGGGAGTGCCTTCCAGTTGGAGATATTACGCGCGCTGACAAAGCATTCGTGGTCGGCGAGGGCATCGACGATTTTGGCGTGGGGGATGTTGTTGAAGGGCATGCGATTGACCATGTCGCGTTCGAGGTACGGGAGGCGGGCGATCATATTGGTGCAATGGATTGGAGGTTAACGCGATGAGGCATGAAACAGAGCGGGCGGTGAAATATTTTTGGTTACTATAGGTTACTATGGGTTACTAACGGTTACCGTGGGTGACCAGCGGCGACGACCGGGGGACAGATTCTCTTCCTTGAAAAGCTTTGCAACCGGGGAGGCGGGGGGAGGCGGCGGCATTCGCGGTAGAAAATACTCGGATTTGGTCGAACGTGGTCGAGCGTGGTCGAATGCGGCACGGCTGACATGGCGTTTGCTTTTCGCCGGGTTGATTGGGGGCGAGGCGGTTGGTGGCGAATGGGTATTTGCTTGTTCATTTTGGTTCTGCATTTGTCGTAATTAGCGGCCGGCGCCGCGGGGCTGCCGCACGCAGCCCCTCTACATAGTAAGGAACGTCAGAACGCGCAGAATGCCGTTGGGCGTTGAGATTTAGTGCGGAAAAGTTTCGTTGACGCGACGATTTTGGCATGGAATAAGCCTTTAGAAAGGGCACTGGAAGTGCCTTGTCAGCGGAGGCGAAGCCGGAAATCCGAAATCCGAAACAAAAGGATTACGCCTGGGAACTGCAGTTCAGATCCCGTTTCGTGCCGGACCGGCTCAAAAGCAGGCCCAGCTCGTACAAACACTGAAGGAGAACGAACAGGGCGAGCTGCGGGATCACCCCGGGCCCGACGATGATCGCGGCGAGAACCAGGTTGAGTATTAAGACATATTTCCGGCTCTTCGACAGCGAGTGCCGGTCAATGGCTCCGGTCTTCACCAGGGTCAACACGAGCACGGGTATCTCAAAGCACAAGCTCAGCCCCACGACCAGGCGCGCAGCAAAGCGAATATAGACATCGTGTTCCAGCCGGAGCTGAGAAAAGCCAAGCCACTTCATATAGGCTGCGGTGGCGGTCATGGTGAACGGCAGCATGACAAAATAGCTGAACGTCACAGCGAGCGCGAACACTCCCATGCCGAGACATAACCCGCGATAGATCCATTGCCGGCGCCCAGCTCGCCGAGATTCTTGAAACTCTCCGGCCAGCGCGCCTCCCTGGCCCAAACGCCGGATCGCGTCATCAAAGGCTGTTTCCGGGTTCAACCCCGAGCGAATCGAATGCTCAAAGTCCTCACGCACGTGCGCTTCGAGTTCGTCGAGGCACTCGTTCTTCCTGATCCCGACGGCGCGCATCTGCTGCCGCCAGCGCGCGGTAGCTTCCTCGAGGTCAAACATGCTGCGCCCTCCACAAGCCGCGGAATACCGAGTGGACGGCGTTCCATTGTTCGCGCCGCTTTTTGAGAGCGTCCTGGCCGTGCGGCTTGATGGAATAATATTTGCGCTTACGACCGTTCTCCACCACAACCCAGCGCGCCTTGATCAGGCCTTTGCGCTCCATCCGATGCAACACCGGGTAGAGCATACCGTCGGTCCATTCGATTTCCCCTTCCGACAGGCGCCGCACCTGCTGAATCAGCTCGTAGCCGTAGTTTTCCTGCCGGGCCAGCAGTGAAAGGATCAAAGGCTCCGTGGACGCGGCGATCAATTCTTTATCGACCATAACGCCACTATACATTGTGATACTATGTATGTCCATCTCATTTTTGCTTCCACCCAACTGGCTGCGGCGATTTGCCGGTTTGCTGAGCTTCAGCCTGCTTGCAGGATGTGGCAAATCGGGTGCTCCGCCCTGGCCCAAATGAACAATTATCACGTCGGCGAGGTCATCGTGATGCAAAATGGCCAGGCGGTGAATATCGGACCCTGTAAGGTCTGTGGCGGCACAACGAAAGTCGTATGCCCGGCTTGCAAAGGTACGGGCAAGCAAACTTGCGAGATCTGCAATGGGAAAAAAGTTCGTTCCCAAAACTTGGACCGCGACAGACAATCCGTGATTAAACAGTCAATCGGACCTGATCCGGCTCAAAGACGGGAGGGTGCTGCTGGGCAAAGGTCGCACTTTCGGTAGGGAACGATCGCGGTATTCGAACGGGGGACGGAAAGTTCGTCCACGTGCAAGCAGCCGATATCGTGCAGAGCCCCCTCTCCAAACGAAACCACTGGAACGGGATGCGTGCTGATGTGGAGCATCTCCGGGCGCAGGAGATTTTCAGTTGTGAACTGACGTGCTCCCTCCAAGGCCGATTTGCCCTCAATGGGCCACGACCTCAGAAAACTCGTCGGCGCTCCGGGACGCAAATCACCTCAAGCGGACCCAAGCTGTAGCGCCGGGGTGACCAAACAGGGTTGCCAGCAAGTTTGAAAGTCCGTCCCATTAGCTGACGAAAATGGGTGCCAAATCGGGGCATAAAACAACACGAAAAGGGCATCGCAAAACAACAACTAAAACCAATGTGAAAACGGTGCTGCGAAACCCACTCGGACCGTCCCAATGTTTCATGAGCAATTCAGCGCCTGAGCACGCTGACCGAATGTTCATCGTGCTCTTGTTGGCAATTCAGCTTATTTCGGGACGTCAGCGCTAACGACGGCAGACCCAAAGGTGTAATGAATGTTCCTGTCACCAATCTTGGTGTCAGCGAAATCTGCACCTCGCAGGCCTGGCGCAAATTCACCTTTGCTTTTCCTGAGAACGACTTACTCTTCACCACTGGTGAAGAGTGGCAGTTCATGATCGATTTTGGGAGAGCAGAACGTGACGCTGAAGACCCTTGGGTGAATGGTCAGGCGGTATGCCAATTCAACGACCCGCAGGGAATGGGCACCTCAACGAAAATCTGTCAACCTTGGTCTTGGGAGCGTTTCGACGCCAAAACTCGAGATAAGAGCCGAGTGCGGTAATGCCGCCTGCTCGGATCTGTGCGGGGGGCCGAGGGAAACCCCGGTCCCTACCGCGACCGCTTCTGCAACATTTGGAGTGTTGCAAAATCGGCTACTGCAAAACTCACCTCGAAAGCCGTTTTGCGTGTTTCGGCCCTCCGCGTGAACGCCGGTTCAGTTGTCTGAAAGCTTGCCCAAGCGAATAGCCTTTATCTCGCCACTCCTCAGGTCAAATTCGGCGAAGATCGGGGCATCTAAGACGTACCATGGGCGACTGCGAAGTTGTTCAGAATCGCACCAGCGCACGAGGCACCGGGTACCGCCGTCGCCACGAGAACAAAGCGTCGGAGTAAACCTCCTTAAATAATTTGTGGATGCACCCAACCTCCTTATCAGGTAATCGTTGAGTTCACTGGCCAACTGTCGCCAGTTCCTAATCGGGTTTCCGACGAACCTCGCCCAGTGCTCAGCCGATTGATCCGCCCATGGTCCTGTGAAAGCGGCATCTGCAGCCCAGTGCGCTACTATAACGCCGTCCTTGCATTCGAACCCCGTGCCATTCTGGAATTGTACTCGCAGCCAAGGCTCATTACTTGGGCCGCCGTATGCAAAGGTTTTAGTCCAATTAACGGCCGCTACGTTCGTCTGTTGCCCTGATGCCAGGTTCAGGCGCTGGCAAAAGCGCAGCCATTTAGGAATAGTCGCCTCAACCTGTTTCTGGATTTGTCGCGTCGGCCGGACGATTTGTTCGTTCAGATTCGCAAGAGGAATATCGGGCTTGTAAACCCTATTGCTAATTGCCGCCGCGCGGTTCCAGTCATAGAACTCTGGTCCCCAGAGTTTGACAGTCGAGATTCGCCCAGTTCGAGCGTCAATTTCGATCGCACCTAAACCCTCGGAAAAGAAGCTATTTGAGACCGGCCAAGACACGTAGTAAAAGTGCAAATCCGGCGCTCTCGTAACCTGCACTGAGGGTGGGACGCCATCAAGAGGAGTACCGGATTTACACAATTTGCGCATTATATTTACTGCCTGTTCAACTACTTGGTTCGAGCTCAAAGTAGCGGGGCCAATCAGAGCTCCACGCAACGAAAAATCCTGCAAGTGGAAAAATGACACCGGGCTAAAGTATTGATGGACCACGCCCCCACGGATCCAAAACTCCGAACCCTTTCGATGGACAACATAAACGTCGACAGGCGAGTACGGGCTACCGATAACGATCTTCGTCAGATCTTCGCGGCTTTTCGGGATTTGATCAGAGGGTACCTCGACGACTTTTGTAAAGCTGGATATCAACGCGAAGGTTATGCTAAGCAATTGATTGGTATCTATCATAAATGAGGGAGCTTACTTGTTTTAAATCAAACTCAGCGGTGGACCCAGTCGCTCCAATGATTATATGAATTGTTCCCATTGAAACGCAGCCCGCCAAACCCCACCTTTCGCAGATGGTAGTCTGGCTTGAATACTGCGCCCGTTGTCCCACCAGCAATGGGAACAGTCGCTTCTAGAATCCAATCGTGTGTGCCCAGCGGGGTACTCCCAATCCAAGTTGTCGCCAACTGATTCGCCTGGCCAATGCTATCGGAAAGAGTGTATCCCCCTTGCTGCCAAAAGAAGACCAATTGGCCATGCCAGTTGCACATTGTTTCGTACACGCGATATGTGCAAGACTTTTGTGTCGTAGGATCCAGTTCTGTATCAATCAAGGGATATGCAAATGGGGGCAAAACTCGCCAGCCAAGAAATGCTCCAGGACGGACTTTCCTGACGTTGGCTGTATTGTTCGGGTCATAAAAATTCGGATCCATAAAATCAGATTGTGCTAGTTCAAGCCCGTCAGCTCCGAAGGTGACAAACAGGAAGTTTAGACGACCTGAGTCACACCCGTCTAGAAATGCAAAACGGAACCGTTTTGTACCTATAGTTCTTCTCAAGTCGGCGAATTTCGCACCCATGACCGAGCCCAAATCCATGTGTCCCAATCCATAAAAATTCACAACAGCCGTGTCGCCAAGCATTGAAAGCATTTGGGTGACATCAGGCGGGTTAGGTCCCCAAGGAGCAATCCCTATCTTTATAAAATTCAGCAAGGGTTCAGGATCCTGTGCCCAACCGCACGAATACCAACCACCAATCCGGACATCATGACACCATCTTTTATTGTCAATCGTGAGCGGGTCCAAAACATTTACTCCCTTAACAACGTCTCGATCACCCGCGGAGCGCTGAGTACATGTGGTTAGCAAAAAAGCAAATTCCTATCAATATCAATCAGCTACTTGGATGTTGGCGTATGGGAAGAAGATTCGACCATGCGTTTCTTTTCGCCGCAAGACAAAGAGCACGTGAGTCATTCCATCGTGAACTTGCAGCAGACCCGCGATTACTTCGAGGCCCGCTGCCTGACCATGGAGTCGCTGGCACGCTTGTTGAACCTGCGGGAATTTTCGCTGTTGAAGCTGGATATCGAGGGAGCGGAATACTCGGTGCTGCAGAATTTGGTGGCGCGCGGCCCGCTGCCGCAAGTCCTGTGCGTGGAGTTTGATGAAATCCGGATTCCACTGGACGAGGGTTTTCTGGACCGAATTCAAGAGTCGGTGCAGATGTTGAAAAATGCGGGCTACAAGTTCGCCCATCTGGACAACGCCAACGCTTTGTTCCTGATGGCAAATTGACCCGGACGCCCCGGTGGGAAGCGAATCCGCGAGTAACGAAGGTTGCGCCGCGGATGCAGGGCGGCTTCGACGCTGTCATTGAACCCTACACAACAAGCGCTGAACCTGCCTGTTCTCGTCGTGCTCAATCATGCGGGCACGCACAACGTCTTCCTCCGCCAGGCCCGCGTCCACGGCCATTTTGACATACTTGGGGTTCGGATGCGACTAGACGTGAATTGCTGTGAAGTTGAACCAAACGAAAAGCGGTTTGCCCCGGGAATCCTGCCGAATTACCTCCTGCGCCCCCTTGGTCAGGCTTTGCAGTCATTCCGTGACTATCCTGCCGGATTCCCCGGAGCAAAATGGCGAAAATGGATGGCGCATCAGTTTTATTGGCCTATTAACTGTGCGCAGCCGACTTATTTGTACGCCTGGTATTTGAACTTCTGTCCACCTACGCTGGCTTCATACATTAGCCCGCCGTTGGCCATGGTAAGAATCATGATGCCCTTCTCATATTTGGCGTTCGCGGCAGCGCCGGCTGTCACCGCCACCGCGCTCGCCTGAGCGCTGAATTCAAAGTTTCCCTTCTTGAAGTTGTCCAACGCGGTCGTGTCCTCGAAAAGGAGCACCTCGGCATAGGCCTGCCCGCCAGCCTGGAAGCCAATCGTGACCTGCGACAGCGTAGCCTCACCAAGAGGTTTATCCTTCCCCTTCTCATAGAGCTGGCCTACGCCGTTAGCCGCGCCCACGCCCAGCGCTCCCTTGGCCACGGAGGGGAAGATCACGTAGCCGGCTGCCGAAGCAAAAACCGGTTCCAGGGTTTTATCATTCTTGAGGAATTCAGCCTTGGTCGTTTTGACATTGCCCGTCAGTTCGTCGTTCGGCTTCTCGCTCATGCTCGCACAGCCCACAGCGATTCCGACGACAACGGCGGCAGTGATTAGACAAGCAGCTTTTGATTTCATCTTTATGCTCAACTATTGGTTGTTTTTCTTTTGGGCCCGGCGATGCCGAGCACCCGGTTGTGGAAAGCGTCGACCACGCGCCACCTCACATCGGACCGTCAATCGGCTCGGCGCCCCGGTCTCCTGCAACTCCACCATCCGCTTCGTGCAGAGGACATGCTAAAACTGTGCCACCCCGGCCAGAAATCACGGGGGGCCATTAAGGTGTTGCTTCCTAGGCGCTTTGTGCCGTAAGCGGATCTGAGGGTGCAGGTGAGTCTCATGACTTCTTTGGTCAACCCCACGACCCTGAGTCGACATTTCGCCCCCCGGCAAGCGCACATGCGCGTTTGGCAGCTCGCTGTTGTCCGACCGAAAGGTCCTGTCGCATCACCATAATCACCCAGGCGCGGCTCCGGCTTCCCTTCCCAGGCCCGGGTCGAGATGCTAATAAACAAATACGCCACTCGGGACGGTACCGAGTGGCGCTTGGAGGAACCCAGCCTTCGAAAGAGTCGCCGGCCGGCTCACAAGTTAAACCGCACCCCCACCCGCAGAAAAACGCCGTTCTCCGAGACGGACGAGTTAACAATCCGCCACTGAACGTCAGCGAACGCATCCAAACGCTTGAAGGCTCGGAAATCAAGACCGGCACCGATGGTTTCGAACCAATACGAGTGGTCAAACTCGTAGCCAAGACTGACTACCCCATAAGGAGCTATTCGCTTGAGCGGCAGCCGGAAATAGCCTTCAAACTCGGCGTTGTCCAAAAACGTTCCGCCCGTGTCGGTCCAATACGTTGCTCCACCTATGCCAATCTTGTCGGTAATGAAGTAGGTCCCGGCAACGCCCGCGCCCCATTTCCCACCCTGCCTGTCCACGTAAGTGCCGAAAGGCGACAGGTTGAATTCGCCCTTCTGGAATTTGACGCCCTCGTCCGGTGCAGGTGCCGAGGTTGAGGTTGTGGTGTTGGTCTGAGCCATCATCACTGCCTGGCCCATGACTGTGACCACACCCAGAGTCAATAGTGCTCCAATGATTCTCGTAGGTCTTTTCATAGATTTAAGGCTCTCTGCGTTGTGATTCGTTTTGATCGTCAATTCTGTTTACCACGATTTGTGTGCTGGTGCTTTGTGTCGACGGTACTGCGGGATCCCCCACAAAAAGCGCCCTGACTCGTGCTACGCAAAAGCCGTGCCAGCCTCCGGAGTAAGGATTCTGAAAGGGCTATACCACTATCCACCACTAACCTAAGAACGGCCAGCGAACGAGCTCGTTTGGGGCGCACCACGAGCGAGGGTCGGTGGGCCGACTCTTCGTCAGGTTATCGCCCGGTGTCCTGGCGCAGCCACTGCTTGAGCGCCAATGCTGAGGACTGGAAGCAATGAAAGAAACGGTCAGCTCCCGGCCCGGGCGCGGATTGAGCGAAGATACAGGACTCCCTTGGGAAAGTCGAAAGTGACCACATGACGCGCCATAAAACACAGCCCGATAAAACCCGCGAGTCCTCTTCCGGCTTCGATTTGCGTCTCAGCAAACCACACGTTCCCAGGCTTAAAGCCGTGTTCAAAGACCCAGCGCGGTTTGCAGCCGTCCTTAAAGAGATAGCATGACGACAGCCGCCGAAATTGAAGCCAGCCGCCACGCGGCCGCAGCAAATCCGCCATTGGTCCCGGGCTCCCCGGTCTGGCCAATTCCACCCGTGTCATCTCTTTAATTTGGTTTGCGTGTTGTGGCTCCAGCGGTGGCTTATAAACCGTCAAGAGGTCAGCAACATGCTTGACACCGTCCTCACCGTCTGCCATTTTGGAGCTACAATGAGCGGGACCCAGGCAGCGACAGTAAACCGGGCTCTCGTTAAAGAGCAGTTCCCAATCGGTAATAGAGTGCTCATAGCGGCGAAGCAAGGTCTCGCGCGCGCTGGCGCGGCGTGCTCGCTCTCCACGCTGTTGAGACTCAACAGCGCGGTGAACTACTTGTGGGTCGGCCACTGGATGAAGTCGAGGGGCTTTCGGGTGCTCCGGTGCGTTGATTCGCGAGAACAGTTGTTCGGAATTGCAGCGGAAGAAATTGGCGGTCGCGAAGTATTGTACCTTGAATTCGGGGTCTATCGTGGTAGCTCCATGCGAATCTGGTCTCATCTGTTGCACAACCCGAAAAGCACCTTGCACGGTTTCGATAGCTTCGAAGGTCTACCTGAATCTTGGGACCTCAGTGCTGAAAAGGGGCACTTCGCGATGGGCGGTACGGTTCCGGTGATTGAGGATTCCCGCGTGTCTTTCTTCAAAGGTTGGTTCAATGACACCCTTGCTCAGTACGTCCTGCCTCCCCACGAGCGGCTTTTTGTAAATTTCGACGCGGACCTTTATTCCTCGACCAAGACGGTGCTTAATTTCCTCAAGCCCCACATTTCTTTGGGGACGTACCTATATTTCGACGAATTCCAGGCCCGAGAGCACGAGTCGAAGGCATTCGAGGAGTTCTTGTCGGAAACCGGCTGGGCCTTCCAAGTCGTCGCTGCCAGCCGGGGATTGACCCACGTGTTATTTCAGCGCACCGCGGTCTAAGTCTACGACCGCAAAAAAGGGGGGTTCCTGAGACGCTGGTTGAAGCCATCAAATATTCCGCCCATGCCGACACCGCCTTGCAGTTTGTGGCGTCCATTCTGCGTTCCCATATATCTCCAAAACCACATTTTTCTAAGGAAGCTTCGTAATCCCTTGTTTCTTCAATGCCGCTACGATTCGTTGGTCTTGTTCAGAAAGTTGGGCAGTATCTAGCGTGTAAAATCTGAACTTTTCCTCATACTGCTCGTCGTATCCGTCTCTCACCTTGACCAAAACACTACTGGTTTGGATGGCAGCAAGTTTAGCTGTAAAGGTCTTTCCTGTTTTGAAAGTCCAGTCGTGGGCAACTCCTAACTTCAGCAATTCAGCTTCAGATTCAGCTCTCTGTTGATCAATCAGTTGGTCTGAACGAGAAACTTCCCGCTGCCTCTCCTCCTCTGCCTGTTTCGTCGCAGCCTCAACTGAAGTCTGGCGATCTCTAGCTTTCCGCTCCACAGCAAGTGCGTCCGATTCTTCCTCGATTTCTGATCTCCAAGCCCAAGAAACCGAACCATCACAGCGAAGCAGCATACGGTGGGTGGGACAGAAGGCTAAGATTCCCTCAGGATTCAAGTCGCGTTGCCGAGCGGTATGCAGGTGATAACTTACCGCATCCTGGGTCATATCTGTCCAGGCGGAGGCAACTGTCCCCGTGTAGCCGGGACACGTGAGAACGTGCGGCGAATAAAGTTCATTTGTGATAACCAGTAAATGATGGAGCGAGTTCGTATCCACTCCGTTCGCGTCGCGACCGCAGTATTCCAGACTGCCACCTTCATTTAACGAGAGGTTAAAAGGAAACAAGTCGTTGTGATCGAGTTGCCACATCCTAAAGGCGATCCCGATCTGCTTCAGGTTGGATTCACAGCTTTGCCGCTGAGCTGCGGCTCTCGCCCTTGCCGCGGCAGCGATAGTTACAAAAACAAAAAAGGCTATCCCCGCTAAACAGCCCAAGAGAAACAACGAGCCGAGCACAGCACAAACATAGTAAAAAACGCCGTGGTGCTTCCTGAATGATTTACCACAGTGAGGGCAGAATTCTGCCTCATCACTGATCATCTGCCCGCAGCAGGAGCACGGTCTGAGTTTTGATGAATTCATATGACGTGGAGAAACTGCTGATTTGGTAACAGTTTAGCTCGTACGGGGACCTTAGCCGCGCCGAGTTTTTTTCTCAACAACGACGGGGCGGGCGGGGTTTGGGGCGGAGCGGATGCTGATAAAGCGCCGCCTGAGCCTGCACCGTGGATTTGGTCAATAGCGTGAGAAAGAACTCGTGAGGTTTCTTGCCTTGGCGGCGAGCGGTCTCAAACAAGCTGCGCAGCA
>CAZUVM010000061.1:0-15094 GCA_964623885.1 uncultured Verrucomicrobiota bacterium | reverse complement strand
AGCGACTGTTGCTGGGAGCCGCGTTCCTCTTTGCAGCGACCTCCCTCGGCAACGCACTGGCTGGGAGCTTTACCGTCTTTATCGCATGGCGAATGCTCGGCGGCGTGGCCATTGGACTCGCCTCCAGTCTTTCCCCCATGTACATCGCGGAAGTAGCCCCGGCCGGGATTCGCGGCAAACTCGTTGCCATTAACCAACTGACAATCGTTGTCGGCATCCTGCTGGCGCAGTACCTCAACTGGTTCCTCGTTCGTGGCTTGCCACAAGGCGCCACCGACGATTTTATTCGCACTTCCTGGTTTGGCCAGCAAGGGTGGCGCTGGATGTTCGGTCTGACGGCCGCGCCTTCGTTGCTGTTCCTTTGCGGCATGGCGTTGGTGCCCGAAAGCCCGCGATGGCTGGCCAAAAATGGGATGTCGGGGCAGGCGCGGAACATCCTAAGCAGGATAGGGGGCGAAGCCTATGCGGATGGCACAATCGCCGACATTCAATCAACGTTGGCAACTGAAGAGGTCCAGCACGTGCGATTCTCCGATTTGCTCGACCCGAAAATGCGCAAAGCGCTGGTCCTGGGCGTGGTTCTCGCCGTATTTCAGCAATGGTGCGGAATCAACGTGATTTTCAACTACGCCGAGGAGATCTTCCGCGCCGCAGGGTACGATATCTCGACCGTGCTGGAGAAGATTGCGTGGACCGGTTCGATCAATCTCGTGTTCACTTTAGTGGCCCTGGGTGTCGTTGACCGCGGTGGGCGGAGGCCATTGATGTTGCTGGGCTCCGCGGGCCTGGCAGTCATCTACCTTGCTCTTGGCTGCTGCTACAGAGGCGGAATCCAAGGACTGCCGATGCTGTTATTGGTGCTGGCTGCGATTGGCTGCTATGCGATGTCGCTCGCGCCCGTCGTGTGGGTAGTGATCGCGGAAATATTCCCCAATCGCATCCGCGGTGCCGCCATGGCTGTGGCGGTTTCGGCGCTGTGGGTAGCCTGCTTTCTGCTCACTTTTACGTTTCCGATTCTGAACCGGAGGCTTGGCTCAGCGGGAATCTTCTGGCTTTATGCCGCCATTTGCATCGCCGGATTTGTATTCATCAAGCTCAAGTTGCCGGAGACCAAGGGCAAATCCTTGGAGCAGATTGAACGAGAGCTGACGGATTAAAGTTTCTATGTCGTTTCAAACTTCAGAACACATCCATCACAGAAACGGAGCGAGTGCCGGGAGGAGAGTTCGCACAAGACAGCGATTGGCGGCTCACAGCCGTGACACGAAAACCCTTTCACCCTCCCGCAATTGGAAGACGAATAAGAAAGTCGCCGTTTGGGTGGAGGACGTCCTCATTCCGACCTGGTTGCCTGCCGCGCCGGATAAAAACCCGATGTTTCTGGAAAAGCGTGTTTACCAGGGCAGCAGCGGGAAAGTCTATCCGCTCCCATTCACGGACCGCATCGCCGAAAAGCCAATCGAACGTCGTTGGAAGGCGGTTTGGATTGAGAACGAATTTATCCGCGTTATGGTCCTGCCCGAACTGGGTGGCCGGATTCATGTGATGCAGGACAAGACCAATGGCTACGATTTGATTTACCGCCAGCCGGTTATCAAACCAGCGCTCGTCGGGCTGGCAGGGCCGTGGATTAGCGGCGGCATCGAATTCAACTGGCCGCAGCACCATCGGCCGGCGACGTTTTTGCCAGTCAACTTCGAGGTGGAAGAATATCCAGATGGCTCGAAGACGATTTGGTGCAGTGACCACGATCCGATGGCGCGCATGAAAGGGATGCACGGGGTTTGTTTGCATCCGGGCAGAGCCTGCCTGGAACTCAAAGTCCGGGCATACAACCGCACGCCGTTTGTCCAAACGTTTCTCTGGTGGGCTAATGTGGCAACGCGTGTCCACGAGGCCTACCAGAGCTTCTTCCCACCGGATGTTTATTATGTTGCCGACCACGCACGCCGATCTATCAGCACTTATCCGCTGTGCGAAGGCTATTATTATGGAGTGAATTACGGTGAACGCGCACGAAAAGGCGTTCCTGCCGAGCAGAGGCCGTCTCAGTTTGCTCCACCGCATTGCGCTGATTCACACGCCAGGCCTGGCTCATTAGGCATCGCGGGCCTGTCGCCGGACTACGCTCCGAATGACCTGAGCTTCTACTCCAACATCCCCACTCCTTGCAGTTACATGTGCATGGGCAGCCAGGAAGATTTTTTTGGCGGTTACGATTACGCTGCCGAAGCCGGGATTGTGCATTGGGCCGACCATCATATCTCGCCAGGAAAGAAGCAGTGGACCTGGGGCAACCACGACTTCGGCTATGCCTGGGATCGCAACCTTACCGTCAAAGATGAGAGAGGCGAATACGGCCCGTACATCGAGATCATGGCCGGCGTCTACACTGATAATCAGCCCGACTTCAGCTTTCTGCAGCCGGGTGAAACGAAAATCTGGAGCCAGTATTGGTATCCGATCCAGAAAATCGGCCCGACCCAGCACGCCAATCTTGAAGCGGCGGTAAGTTTACGCTCGAGTCGGGGCAAATGGTTCCTCGGCGTGGCGGTCACACGCAGGCAACCTCAGGCCATGGTCAAGCTCAGCGTAAAAGGCAAAACCTTTGCCTCGTTCAAGCGCGATATCGCGCCCGGAATGCCGCTCGTTGAGAGTGTTACCCTTCCGCGAAAGCTCAAGGATTTGCGGATTTGTGTCTTTGATGCGGTCGGTCGTGAACTCCTTTCATATGAAAGCAAACCACGCGCTCGAGGAGATGTGCCTCCACCAGCGACTGAGCCGCCCAATCCCGCGAGAATGGCGAGTACCGATGAGCTTTACATAACAGGTTTGCACTTGGAACAATACCGCCACGCGACCCGCTGCCCGACGCTATACTGGCGGGAGGCTTTGCGCCGTGACCCATCGGATGCACGCTGCAATAACGCCGTGGGATTATGGCATCTCCGCCGCGGTGAATTCGCGATGGCTGAAGGGCATTTCCGAAAGGCCATCGCCAGGCTGACTCGCAGCAATTCGAACCCGTACGACGGCGAGCCCTATTACAACCTGGGATTGTGTTTACGCTATCTCGACCGTAATGAGGAGGCTTACGCGGCTTTCTTCAAGGCAACCTGGAACCAGGCGTGGGCCGCCGCAGGGTATCATGCGCTGGCGGAAGTGGATTGCACACGCAGCAACTGGCTGGCTGCCTTGGAGCACTTGGAGCAATCGCTGCGCTGCAACACCGATAATACCCGTGCCCGCAATCTCAAAGCCATTGTCGTAGCAAAGTTGGGACGAAAAGCTGAAGCGAGGGCGCTACTCGCCGGCACACTCGCAATGGATCCGCTGGATTGGTGGGCGCGACACTTGCAGGGCGAGGCCCTTCAGTGCGATTTGCAGACGATCCTTGATGTCGTATTGGATTCTATTCGGGCGGGACTCTATCCGGAGGCTGTCACGTTGTTGCGCGGCGCTTTGAAGGCAGCCAGCAAGGCAAGCGAGACAGGCTCGCGTGCCAATGGCGAACTTGTTCATGAACTGCCCGACCAGAATCGGGGCGCCGCGCCTCTGGTGCATTATTACCTGGGATGGCTCTATGAGAAGCTGACGAATAGTGAGGCTTCCTTGGCTCAATATCGAAAAGCCGCATTGTTGTCACCTGATTATTGTTTCCCCTCCCGCCTCGAGGAGATAGCCATTCTCGAAGCGGCGATACGGGCCAATCCTGCAGATGCTCGAGCGCCTTATTACCTGGGCAATCTGCTTTTTGACAAACGCCGGCATCACGAGGCCATCCGCCTTTGGGAACAAGCGGCCAGGCTCGAGCCGAAGTTCTCGGTCGTATGGCGCAACCTCGGCATCGGTTACTTCAACGTCCAGCGGAAACCCGCGCAGGCGCGTGCGGCTTACGAAAAGGCGCTCCTGGCGAATCCATGCGATTCACGCCTGCTCTACGAGCGTGACCAACTTTGGAAACGGCTCCGGCAATCGCCAAAAATGCGATTGCGCGAACTGGAAAGAAATCTTAAGCAAGTACAGAAACGGGATGACTTGAGTGTTGAGCTCTGCGCTCTGTACAACCAAGTAGGACGGCACCAGGACGCGCTTGCTTTCGTAAGCAACCGCCGGTTTCAGCCCTGGGAGGGGGGCGAAGGCGGGCCGCTGGGACAATATGCGCGGACGCACCTGGCGCTCGGACGCGTCGCACTTGTCCAACGAGATTTCGCTCGAGCGCGCCAACACTTTGAAGCGGCGATGAGCCCCGCTGCAAATCTTGGCGAGGCCAGACACGTGCTGGCAAACCAAAGCGATATCCGCTACTGGTTGGGCTGCGCCTGTGAAGCGCTCGGCGATTCCGCCGCAGCCCGCCGGCAGTGGCTGACAGCCGCAACGTTCAAGGGTGATTTCCAGGAAATGAGCGTCCGGGCTTTCAGCGAAATGACATATTACTCGGCTCTTTCGTGGCGAAAACTGGGGAAAGGGGCAAAGGCACAAGGTCTTTTTGAGCAGTTATTGGCCTATGCCACCAAGCTTCAACGTTCCCCTGCCAGGATTGATTACTTTGCTACGTCCCTGCCGACGATGTTGTTGTTCGAAGATGATCTCCAATTTCGTCAGGAAACCAACGCGCTATTTCTGCAAGCCCAAGCGCAACTGGGTTTGGGCCGCACCCTTAAGACAAAATCGCTGCTGCGCGCCGTGTTACGACGCGATCCGAGTCATGCGTTGGCCGCAGATCTCTTGAGAGAGGCATCAGCGTGAAGATGATGATTGTTGCCTCCGCAATTTAGTTATGAGGTTCTCATCCCTCCCGGGCTGGCCCTGGCGTTTTTAATCAGCACGGCCGCTTCCCTCGGAATTCATGCACGATGGTCTCACGCCGTCCTGTTCGAAGGCGCTCGAGACCTGCGTCATTGAGCTTGGCTCTTGAACTCTCCCGGGTAATTCAAAGCCTCTGTGATATGGCACGGAGGCGCAAGAGCATTGTCATTGAATTTCTCAATGTGGCTGCAAGAATAACGATTAACGCAGCTCGGTCGCAGGCGCCTAGGCTGGCAGCGTATGAAAACCCTTAATCCGACAGAGCCCATCCAGACCAGCGTGAACGCAGGTGGAACCGGGCAGACAGCTGAACGCTTTCTCGGGATTGATCTCGGCGCTGAGACTCTAAAATTGGTCGAGCTGTCCCGTCAGCATGGACGGGTGCGCCTGGGCTGCTGCGAAATCATCGAACATGGAAAACGACCCGGCCCGGTGCTGCTCGAAACACTGGCGCGCTGGGATTGGCCCAGTGTCAAAGCCGCCGCAGTAAGCGGCCGACTTTCGGCGCAGGTCAATTTGCCCCGCATTCCCACCAAGCAAGCCCAGCTCAAGGCTTATCATCACCTGTTCGGTTCGCAGCCCGCGACGCTGGTCAATGTGGGCAGTCACGGCTTTTCCGTGCTCGAATTGCGTAGAGACGGGGTGAGCGTTTTTCGCGAGAATAGCCGCTGTTCGCAAGGCACCGGCAATTTCCTGCGGCAACTCGTGGAAAGGTTTTCGCTCACGGTCGAACAGGCCAGCCGCGTGTGCGCCGATATCTCCGACCCGGCGCCACTGTCCGGCCGCTGCCCGGTGATTCTCAAGACGGACATGACGCACCTGGCCAACAAAGGTGAAGACCGCGCGCGGATCCTGGCGGGTCTGTTCGACGCGGTCTGCGAGAACATCTTCGTGCTCATCAAGCCGGGCATCAGCCCCGGACGGGTGCTGTTGGCAGGCGGTGTGAGCCAATCGCAGCGCGTCCGGCGCGTGTTTGCTGAGAAGCTGACCCAACATCAAATGCAGTTGCTGGACCTGAACCCGCCGCAAACGCTTTGCCTGGAGGCGCTCGGGTGCGCTTTGCTGGCAGCGGAAGCTGGGGCCAGGACAACTGCGCCGGGTGAGCGCACCCGGCCTACAGGTCAGAGCAACGGCGCCACTCTGCCGTCGCTTGAGAACCTGCTGCACCCAGTGCGCGCTTTGCAACTCGAACGGCTGGCACCCCTGGTCGAATCGATGCCACGCGTGCGCCGCATGCCTTTACAAGCCTCGCCGCAGATTAATGGCGAATTCCGGCGCTTAGTTCTTGGCTTCGACATCGGCTCGACTGGCGCCAAGCTCGTCGCGCTGGATCTTCAGACCAAAGAAATCCTCTGGGACCGGTACCGCCAGACTCTTGGCGACCCGGTCGGCGCCGCGCAGGATTTACTCCGCTGCTTTACCGAATCGGCGCCGGCGAAATTCCCTGTGGTGTGCTTCGGCGCGACCGGCAGCGGCCGCGAGATTGCCGGGTCCCTGCTCACCTCCTGTTACGGCAAGGATTCAGTTTTCATCTTAAACGAAATTGTGGCGCACGCGACCGGCGCACTGCATTACGACGCGCGGGTAGACACGATCTTCGAGATCGGCGGCCAGGACGCGAAGTATATCCGGCTGGCGGACGGGGCCATTGTGGACTGCGCCATGAACGAGGCGTGCAGTGCGGGCACAGGCTCGTTTATCGAGGAACAAGGGCGTAAGTTTGCCGGTATCACCGACGTGCGCGCGCTGAGTCCGGTTGCGCTTGCGGCACCGTTCGGGGTGTCGCTGGGCCAGCATTGCTCCGTGTTTATGGCGGAAGTCATCGACGAGGCCGTCGCGGCCGGCGTCGCCCAACCCACCATCATCTCTGGCCTCTACGATTCCATCATTCAGAATTACTTGAACCGGGTGAAAGGGAATCGCTCCGTCGGCAAGGTGATTTTTTGCCAGGGAATGCCGTTCTCGGCGGACGCGCTGGCAGCGGCCGTGGCAAGGCAGACGGGTAGCGAAGTGATTGTGCCACCCAACCCTGGTACAGTTGGTGCGTTGGGCATTGCGCTTTTGGCCGCCCGCGAATTGCGGCCGACGAGGCTCGAGGGGTTGTCGCTTACGGAATTCCTCGGGGCCCGAATTGAGGAGAAGGGCACATTCATTTGCGGTTCCGACCGCGGCTGCGGCGGCGGCGGAAATCACTGTCGAATTGAGCGTCTGCGCATGCAGGTCCGGTCGCAGCGGTCTCTTTTCACATGGGGCGGCGGGTGTTCGCTGCACGATAAGGCCACGCGCAAAAGGAAACTGCCGGACCGGGCGCCGGATCCTTTCCGGGAACGTGCCGATTTGCTGCAAAATCTTCTGGAACCACTGCTGCAGCCGCGTGATAAGCCGAAAGTTGTTTTGAGTGACGAATTCATGCTCAAAGGGTTGCTCCCATTCTTCGCCGCATTCCTGCACGAGGCCGGCTTCGACATTAAATTAGCGCCGGAGGGGGACCAGGCCACGCTCAAGCGCGGCATCCAATCGGCGGATGCGCCTTTCTGCGCCCCAATGCAGCTCTTTATCGGCCTTGCGGAAGTGATGGCCGAGACGGAAGCTGAATGGTTTTTTGTTCCCATGGTCCGAGATCTGCCTTTGGGTGAAGGGCAGCAGTGCTCGGTTGTATGCCCGATAGTTCAGGGCGCCTCGGATCTCGTTCGCTGCGCGTTGGATGGCCTGGTCGGCCGCTCAAAAGGTCCACGGCTGCTTGCGCCACAAATTACCTTCGGACGCGGTGGGTTCAAGTCGCGCGAGTTTGCATGCTCATGCCGCAAGCTCGGGCGCACATTGGGCTTAAGCGCGCGCCGGTGTGCGCGGTCGGTGAAGGCAGGTCTGCAACTGCAAACGCAATTTGACGCCGCTTCGAGGCAATTAGGGCGGCGGGCCCTGGAATTCTGTAACGAGCGCCAACTAGTGCCCGTTGTCGTTCTAGGACGCAGCTATACCATTTATAATAAGACACTGAATTCGAATGTGCCGTCCATTCTTCGCGAGCAAGGGGCTATCGGCATACCCGTGGATTGTCTGCCGTTAGACCCGCAGACACCTGAGTTTCGTGACATGTATTGGGGCTACGGCCAGGCGCTGCTGCGCGCCGCTCACTACGTGCGGCGAACCTCGGGCCTGTATGGAATTTATTGTAGCAACTACTCTTGCGGGCCGGACAGCTTCAACCTGCATTTCACCGGCTATATCATGGAAGGCAAGCCGTTTGCGGTTGTCGAAACCGACGGACATTCGGGCGACGCAGGCACCAAAACGCGGGTGGAGTCGTTCCTTCACTGCGTCGAGGCGGACCGCACGCGCGTGCATTCGGCCGTGCCCAACAATTTCTCCTCGCTCCAGTTCAGCGGGCTCCGCTTGCGAGACATCGGCCGCTCCAGCGGCACCACCGAGCAGCTGCTCATTCCGTCGCTTGGACCGGGCTCCGCTGCGGTGACCGCAGTATTTCGCGGGCTGGGCTTGCAGGCGGAGAACCTGCCGGAGCCCGACAAAGACGCTTTGCGCCTCGGCCGCCGATACACCTCCGGAAAAGAATGCCTGCCGATGCCTTTGACTCTGGGCTCGCTGCTCGCGCGGCTGGAACGAGCGCGGCCGGGTGAGCGTTTCGTTTATCTAATGCCCAGCACTGATGGTCCTTGCCGGTTTGGCGTTTACAACCTGCTCAATCGAATTGTCCTCGAACGCCTTGGTTGGAGTGACCGTGTCCGCATTTGGTCACCAAAGGACTGGGGCTACTTTGACGATCTACCTGCTGGCAGCGAGATGCTCATCCTGGCAGGAATCTTGGCCACCGACCTGTTACTGCAGGCGCGCCTGGAAACCCGGCCCGTTGAGCGCGTAGCCAGGATGGCGGATGCGCTTTATGACCGCTGGCTCGCCGAACTGCTCAGCCGCCTCGAAACGGCCGGACGCGGCGATCTTTCTCTGGGTCCCGCTCTCTGGCAAGTCACCGGCGGAGGTCTGTTCGGAATCTGCGACCTGCTGGACCAGGCCGGCGCAGAGTTCGCTGCCGCGTGCGTTTCACGCCCCTTGCCGCTGGTGGAAATCGCCGGCGAGATTTACGTGCGCGCCGTTCCGTTCGCCAACGATTCTCTCGCGGAGAAACTGGAAGCCCGCGGGTTGCGGGTGCGACTGGCAAGCGGCGCGGAGTGGGTTGACTATTGCAGTTATCTCAGGCGGCGCGAGCCCGGGCGCAATCGGCTTAGGGACGCGTTTAGCGAGCGTCTCCAACACCGAATTCACGCGGTTGCTCACAAAGCCATAGCTCGCCACTTCGGCTGGCCTCACCCGCCGTCCATCGAAGAAATACTCCAAACGGCTCAACCGTATATTAACGATGCGCTCGAGGGAGAAGCAGTTGTGACGCTAGGCGGAGCATTGGAGGCTTGGCGTCGGCGCCAAATCGATGCCGTTGTGAACGTCGGCCCTTTGGAATGCATGCCCACCAAACTTGCCCAGGCTCAGTTCCACCACATGGCCGAACGCGACGGCTTACTGAGCCTTACGTTGTCATTTAATGGCGACCCGCTTAGCGCTGACGCCCTTGATAATTTTGCTTACGAAGTGCACAGCAGGTTCAACAATTATTCCCCTCGCCTCAACCGTTTCAGCAGCGCTCTGAGTTGAGGACCGATTCGCCGGAGTTGCTCGCGGTGGGCCGACGATAGCTCTTCGAGCACTTTCTCTCCTCGATTGGTCAACCTCACAAAGACCTGCCGACGGTCCGTTCCGCCGACTTCGCGCACGACCAGCCGCAACTTCATCATACGGTCCAGCAGTTCGACGGTGCTGTGGTGCCGTAATTGCAAGCGCTCCGCCAACTCTCCCACGCGAACAGAATTGCGGCGGGGAAACCCCTTGATCGCCAGCAAAGCCTGATGTTGCTGGGGTGTCACTCCCGCCTCCTTGGCTGCCGTTTCGCTGAAGTGCAAGAATTGCCGCAATGCGTAACGAAACGCCGCCAGGCTCTCATATTGCGATTGGGAAAGCTTCTTAGCCGCAGCCATGGTCCCGAATGTAGCAACGTCCGTCCGCCGCGCAGCTTTTTTTGGCAGATCGGAAACGCCGAATCATACAAATGGACGCAAACGTACGGAGCAACTGGGATAAACCTTCAAGAATTGCTCATTTCCCATGAGCTCTCGGAAGTGGCTCCGTTTCTTCCATTTGCGTCCGTCGGTGTTTATTGGCGGTTACTCATTGCCCGCCATTGACGTATATCGCTCTACGATATATTATATCCGGCTTTTATGGACCTGAAACTTGCGCTCCCATCCCTGGCTGCAAACCGGCCTTCACCGGCCGATACGGCTCACACCCTGGGCGATTTCAAGACCGATCGCCGTGTGTTGCTGCTTTCGGCCATGGCGGTGGTGGTCGGCGCGCTGGCTTCGGTGGTAGCTTACGCTCTCCTTTGGCTCATCGCCGGCATAACCAACCTGGCTTTTTACCACCGCTTCTCTGCTGCCCCGGCTGTCCCGCAAGTGCATCATCTTGGTTATTGGGTCATCTGCGTTCCCATCCTCGGCGCCCTGGTGATTGGTTTGATGGCGAGGTTCGGCTCGGAAAAGATTCGCGGCCATGGCATTCCCGAAGCCCTCGAAGCCATTCTGCTCGGACGCAGCAAAATCCAAACTCGGGTAGCCATTCTCAAACCGCTTTCGGCGGCCATCTCGATTGGCACTGGCGGCCCTTTCGGCGCAGAAGGGCCCATCATCATGACCGGCGGCGCTTTCGGCTCGATTTTCGCGCAGCAATTTCACCTGAGTGCCGCCGAGCGCAAAACGCTGCTGGTCGCGGGAGCGGCTGCCGGCATGTCCGCCGTCTTTGCCACCCCGGTTGCGGCCCTGCTCCTCGCAGTCGAATTGCTGCTGTTTGAATGGAAGCCGCGCAGCTTCATTCCAGTGGCAGTGGCGTGCATCGTAGCGTCGATTTTGCGCGTGCCGCTGTTGGGCCCGGGGCCGATTTTTCCGGTTCACGCTCACCCGCTCCCAACGGCCAGCCTGCTGGCATTCTCTGCCGCGCTGGGAGTGCTCGCGGGCTTCGGTTCGGGATTGCTGACGCTGCTCGTATACGCTTGTGAAGACCTGTTTCAAAAACTGCCACTGCATTGGATGTGGTGGCCGGCCATTGGCGCAGTCTTCATTGGAGTCGGCGGCGTGCTCGAACCGCGCGTGCTCGGCGTCGGCTACGATACGATCCACGCCCTGCTTCGCGGCGAGCTCGTCGGGCCGTTCGTTGCCGGACTGATGTTCGCCAAAGCGCTGGTCTGGGCAATCGCTCTTGGCTCCGGCACCTCCGGCGGCGTTCTGGCTTCGCGCCGTTGATTCCGGCGGGCGACGCAGGATTCTGGGCGACTGTTGGAATGGCCGCGATGATGGGCGGCACCATGCGCTCCCCGTTGACCGCGATGGTGTTTGCCGTCGAACTGACGCACGATTTCAACCTCTTTGGACCCTTGCTCGTTGGCTCAATCGCAGCGCTCCTCGTGACCGTGCTCCTCATGCGCCGCTCGATTCTGACCGAGAAACTCGCACGGCGCGGACATCATATTACACGCGAATACAGCGTCGATCCCTTCGAACTCTTCCGCGTCCGCGACGTCATGGACACGCGCCTCGCGACGGTTCCTCTCAACATGAAAGTGAGCGAGCTCTCGAAACGTCTCGCGCAAGGGGAGCCCGCCTTGACTCGCCACCAGGCGGTTCTGCTGGTGGACGAGCAACAGCTCCTTGGCGGAATCATCACCCGCGGCGATATCATCCGTGCTTTGGGCAAGAACGGTTCCGACAAACTGACGGTCAGCGAAGCCGGTTCCACCGAAATGGTTGTAACTCACCCCAACGAACCGCTCCAGGCGGCCCTCGACCGAATGCTCCGTGATGATATCGGTCGGCTGCCCGTAGTTGAGATGCCAGGGTCGAAACGAATCGTCGGCTATCTTGGACGTGCGTCCATCCTTTCAGCACGCCTCCGCCTCCACGAAGAAGAACACGTGCGGGAGAAAAGCTGATCCGGTAGGGAAGGCGTCCGCGCCGTCCCTTTAACCTCGTTAGGGATGCCTTTCGTGATACCCCCGATTGCCCTGAAGATCCGGGGACGGCGAGGACGCCATCCCTACCGATTACTATCGAGCTGACAATCCACCATCGCGAGTTCAGACTCGTCTTGTGAAAGCGAACACCTCTAGCGCTACCCGCTCACACGCCAAAAACTGCTGCGAATTGCCTGACGGTTCCAGAATCCCCGCCCCCTTTTCCATTTCCCGGCGCGAATTTGCAAGACGCTTAGGGAAGGCCGCGCTGGCTACGGGTTTGCCGCTTTGGTTCCTCGAGCGCCAAAGCCTGGCAGCATCAACCCCTAAGCAGCTCGCCCCAAACGAACGCCCCGGCATTGCGCTCGTCGGTTGCGGCGGCATGGGTCGCGGCGATGCTGAAAATGCCTCGCGCTTTGGCGACATCGTGGCGGTTTGCGATGTCGACCAGAAACACCTTGATGAAACCGCAAAAAAATTCACGAAAGACGGCAAGACTCCGGCCCGGTTCAACGATTTCCGCAAGGTCATGCAACGCGACGACGTTCATATCGTCATCACCGCCACGCCCGATCACTGGCACACGCTGGTGAACCTCGCCGCCACGCAAGCCGGCAAGGACATCTATGGCGAAAAACCGTTGACCCTCACTATCGACGAAGGCAAACGCCTGGTTAAGGCCGTTCGAAAACACAACACGATTTTCCAAACCGGCAGCCAGCAGCGCAGTGATCCCCGCTTCCGACTTGCGTCTGAGTTGGTCCGAAACGGCCGGCTCGGTAAAATACGCGAGATAACCGCCTGGCTCCCGGCCGGTCTGCGCGAGGGCCCCTTCAAACCTATGGCAGCACCAGCTGAGCTCAACTGGGATTTCTGGCTCGGCCAGGCGCCTAAAGTCGATTATCTACCGCAACGTTGCCATCTCTACTTCCGCTATTGGTATGACTACTCCGGCGGGACCATGACCGATTGGGGCGCGCACCATAACGACATCGCCCGCTGGGCACTGGGAGCGCAAGCGCCAAAGTTCGTCGAAGCGAAGGTCCTGGCGCAACCAATTTCTGGCGGCTACACGGCTATCAGCGATTACGAGGTCACTTTCACCTATGGCGACGGAGTCATCCAGCATGTCAAAAGCACCCGTGCGGATAACATTTACGGGGGCGTCGAAGAACCCAACGGCCAGCGCAACGGAATCCGCTTCGAAGGCAGCGACGGCTGGATTTGGGTTAACCGCGGTAACCTCCGCGCGAGCGACAAAGCCCTACTGGATACGCCCCTGCCTGACAGCGCCGAGCGGCTGTACAAAAGCGATGACCACATGGCCAACTTCTTCGAATGCGTGCGTTGCCGGAAACTGCCCATCGCGGACGTCCAGGTGGGGCACTGGTCAGCCACCGTCTGCCACCTTGGCACCATCGCCCTCCGCACCGGGCTCAAACTAGAATGGGATGCGGAGCACGAAGAGTTCGTCGGCCAAAATGCCGGCAAAGCCAATGGGTACCTGCGGCGCGAGATGCGCAAACCCTACGACTACAGTTTTGTTTGAGCTCTTTGTCAGCTCGTCACTGGAGTACCGGCCCTGCTTACGGTTTACGTTTCAACCTTCACGTATCACGCATCGCGTACCACTTCTCTACCTATACGCCGCCGCCTGTATATCATATAGCTCCGCGTAATGTCCGCCCTTCGCCTTGAGTTCATCGTGACTGCCGACTTCCACCACGCGCGCGCCTTTGAGCACGACGATGAGGTCGGCCATGCGCACAGTGGAAAATCGATGCGAAATCAGGATGGTAATGCGGCCGGCGTCGCGGCAGGCCTTTGCGGCTGCGGCATAGCGCTCAAACAGCGCGTGTTCAGTTTCCGCATCGAGCGCTGCGGTGGGCTCATCGAGCACGAGTACCAGCGGTTGCTCGCGCATGAACCCACGCGCCAACGCCAGTTTCTGCCACTGGCCGAATGAGACATCCACGCCTCCCGGCCAGGCAGGACCGAGCTGGGTCTCCAGCCCGGACGCCAGCCGCGCGATGACGTCCCCTGCCCCGGCACGCTCGACGGCCGCGGCAATCGACGGTTCGTGGTTCAAGCGTGGCAAGTCGCCCAATCCCACCGTGTCACGCGCACGGAACTCGAACCGGTAGAAATCCTGAAATGCGCCTGCCAGGCGATCCCGCCATTCCGCTGCCGGCATGTGCGCGATAGGTGCATCATCGGCAAAGATGACGCCCGAAGTCGGCTCATACATGCGCGCCAGGAGCTTCACTAAAGTCGTTTTGCCGGCGCCATTCTCGCCGACAATCGCCACGACCGAACCAGCCGGCAGAAACAGCGAGACGTCTTCGAGCACCAGGCGCTCGGTACCGGGATAAGCAAATGACACGTGCTCGAAGCGCAGCCCACGGCGCAGCACAGCGGGGACTGGCAGATCCACTGAGGCATGCATCGAAGCCGCGTAATCCTCAAGCCAGGCGAGGCGCCGGGCGCCATCCATCCAGAATCCGCGCAGGAATCCAAGCTCACTTACCGTGGCGCCGATATAACCCGACAGCCGCGCGCCAGCGGCCAGCACCAGCACCACGTCGCCCGCTGCTGCATGCAGTCCCGCCGACACGAACACGACCGCACCCACGTATGCGGCGCCGAACACCAGCCACGCCAAACCGTGCCAGAAGGCCGAGCTCCAGCGCGCTTGCGCAATCGGCGCATAGCCGCGTTCCCACGTCTCGCGGCGTTGAGCGACGAGGCGAGGTCCAATGCGCATGACGCGCACTTCTTTGCCCGGCGGCGCAGTCGTGGCGGTTACAAACAGGTGCCGGGCCAGGCGGTTGGCCTGTGCGCCGCGTTCCTGGGCCGCGCGTTCAACCACGGGCCGCCAAATCGAGGTCGCCACCGCGGGCAAGGCGAATACCGCCAGCGACAGCATCGCCGGATGGATCGAGGCAAGCAGCACGAGCGTCACAGCCAGCCGCAAAAGCCATCCACATGTCGAGAACACCGACATGTACATATGGTCCAGCACAAAGACCTGATCCCGCAGCATGGCCAGCCGGTCGAGGTACTCGGGACGCTCGTGATGGGCGATGGTCACCAGCGAAGCCTGCAGGCGGGCCACGTGTGATTCGAGCGCAATGGTCACCTTGTCCCGGAAGCGCCGCTGGACGCGCGTGCTCACCGTGCGCAGCACCCATGTCGCGGTCGTCGAGACGGCAAGTC
>CAZUVM010000060.1:0-10120 GCA_964623885.1 uncultured Verrucomicrobiota bacterium | reverse complement strand
GGCAATGCGTTTTGGGATTACGCGCAAAAGAAGCTGGCGTGTGAAGAGTGGTTGCTGGGGAAGTGCCGCGAGAACGGATTTCCCGTCACCATTGTGCGCCCGTCCCACACGTATTCAAAACGGTGGGTTCCAAACCCCGTCTCCAGCGCCTCGTATAGTTTCGCCGAGCGACTCGAAAAGGGAAAACCGGTGTTTGTGCCGGATGACGGTGAAATTCCATGGACGTTGACGGCCTCCCGCGATTTCGCGCTGGGCCTCGCCGGATTAGTCGGCAACCCGAAAGCCATTGGCGAAGCTTTTCACATCACCAGCGACGAAGTGCTCACCTGGAACCAAATCGTGGATGAAATCGCAGCGGCGGTCACCGGATCGCCGGCTCCGGCAAGCCTGGTTTGCAAAGTGCCGACCGAGTTCATCTGCCAGGTCGCGCCGCAATTCATCGGCTCACTGAAAGGCGACAAGGCCCATCCCGGTGTGTTCGATAATTCAAAAATCAAACGGTTCGTGCCAGAATTCAAATGTCGGATACCGTTCCGAGTTGGAGTGCGTGAATCCGTGAACTGGCTCAGAGCGCATCCGGATCAAAAGAATTTGAGTCCGCAGGTGGATGAGACGTGTGAGAAGGTGATATCGGCTTGGTTAGCTCAGGCCAAAACGCCTTAACCGGATCGATTTTAATCAACCACAGATGGACACGGATAGACACGGATAGAAAAAGTGGCTCGTTGGAGGAGATTCGCTACTTCGAGCGGATCACTATTCGGTGAGTCTCAAATATTTGTCAAACAGGAGTTCGGGTCTCGGTAGTATCCGTGTTCATCTGTGTCCATCTGTGGTTAGTCTTTCGCGTCATTACTGCCGGCCCAATTCCATCAAACCAAGAATCCAAGAATCCATTAATCCATCTCACTTGTCTTCGGGATTCAGGAATTTGAACACCGAGGCGGCGACGAATCCGCCGGCGAAATTGGCAACCAGGTAGAGCCAGATATTCGCCCAGGCGGAGAGACCCATGAACGAGATGCCCAAAGCAACCGCGGGATTGAAAGCCGCGCTCGAAATGCTGCCGACAGCGAACGCGCCCGACATCACGGTGAAACCGATGGCCAGGCCGTAGAAAGAATTGCCGGCATTGGCTTTGGCCGTGGCGCTGTTGAGCACAACGTAAACCAGGGCGAACGTGTAGAGGAATTCGGCCAGCAAAGCCGGGCCGACCTTCAGGACCATCGGATTGGGGTTGGCCTCCCCTTTGAGATAATTGAGCACCAGTGCGGCGAGCAACGCTGCGGCAAATTGCGCCACCCAATAAGGAACGACGTCGGTCTTGGGACAGCGCCCGCGCAAATAAACCCCGAGCGTGACCGCGGGATTATAATGGCCGCCGGAAATGTGACCGCCGGCGTAGATCATCACCATCAAGACCGACCCGATGGCCAGCGGCGCAATCACGCCAGTGCCTCCTATGACCACCGCACAGCCGACCGTCAACACGAGAAAGAACGTCCCGATGAATTCTGTGACATATTTGTTCATAGTTTTACCCTAGGTGTTTGCCGAGGTTATGCACCCGGCCATCTGAATTCAATGCTGGAAACACTGGCTGGAAGGCTGCGCGCGGATTCCACACCTGTTCAACTACCGAACTGGGATTTGTAAGAGTTTCGGTAAATACGGGGCTGCAACCTGACATTGAAGCCGCTAAACAAGCCCTTGATGCCCTAAAAGCCTCGTCCTGCATTCGATTTGAGCTCATTGCGGATGATATTGGGGCCACGCAATTGCCGTTCGTGAAGAAACCTCAAGCCATCACCGACGGACACTTACTGGAGCTGGCTAAGAGGAATTCGATGCAGCTGGTTAGGCTCGATCAAAACATCCCAAGAGCTTTGTTCATTGGCTAATCTCCTGCGGTCATATGAGTCACTTTAGTGGGTGACCGCGCTTTGCGTGCTCAAAGGAGGGGCCAAACAGGTCGGCTCCGCAAAAACAAGCCTGCTGTTGCGAGCCTTTCGACGAAGCTGGCGGAAGGGGTGGGATTCGAACCCACGGTTTGATTTTAGCTTTGAAAGCCTTTGCAAACCATTGCATTTTCGTGCTTGTTCTTGCAAGTTTTCGTGACTTTGGGCACACTAGGGCACAATTTATTTATGGCCTCACTCTTCAAACGCCCAGGCTCCCCCTACTGGTGGATTAAATGCCGCGATTGCCAACCCGAAAGCCCTACCCTCGGCCAGGTCATCCGATACTCGACCGGCTACAAGATCGGCGTCGGGTCGGACACCCGCGCGGCGAAGCAACTCCAAGCCGAGAAAACCCTGGCCGAATCCCGATTCAGCGTATGCTCCCCCAAAGAAGCCTGGGGGGTGTGGGTCTCCGACTACCTTACGGTCTACTGCAAGCCGGCCACCCTCGTACGCTACCGCACCATCTGGCGCAACCTCTCCGACTTTCTTGCCGAGAAGGAGATCCACTTGCCTCGGCAACTCACCCGCGCTCGCTGCCTGGAATACATTGAATGGCGGTCGCACCCCGATCCCAAGAACGGCAGGTATCGGGCTGTGCACAACACAGCCCGGCTCGAACTCAAAATCCTCTCTCTTATCATGCGTGAAGCGGTACGGCGCGACTTTGCCCCGTTTAACCCGGTCACCGCACTGGGAATCAAACACCACCGACCTAAAGAGAAACCCGAGTTTACAGACGTCGACCTCGACATGATCTGGCAGGCGATACTCAAAGAACCGAAAGAGTCGCAAACCTTTTTCCGCAACTCGTTCCTCATCGCCCGCTACCAAGGTTGTCGGCTTAAAGAAACTCACCTGAACCCCATGACCGATGTTGATATCAATGAGGACGGGACGGCCGGTATCATTCGGTTCCGGATTAAAGGCGACCGCGAGCACACCACCGCCCTTCACCCGGAGCTCATACCTTTGTTCCAAGAGTTGAAGAAGGCCCGCGCCAAAGAGACCTACGCGGAGCCAAGCGGTTCCACGCGCAGCTCACGTAAATGGTTCGATTTTTTGAAACGCCATGGCATCAAAAAGAAGATCCCGGGCGCTTGCTTTCACAGCCTTCGCGTGTCGGCCGTCACTCGGCTAGCCCGCTCGCGAACCATTCCCGAAAGCACAGCTATGCGCTTTATTGGTCATGCTTCAACTACGGTGCACCGGACGTACCAGCGACTGCGCATTGAAGACCTATCCGGCTGCCTGAAGGCGCTTTCTCCCTCCGCGGATAAATATCCAACTCCAGAAACCCCCGATGCGCTCTCAACCACCGGCACACCTGTGAAAGACAAAACCAGCGCGCGTTCTTCAGTCCCATTATCGGCTTAATCGCGCTCCTCAGCGCCGAACCACAGGCGTGCTTCCACAGCCTGCGCGTCGGATCAGGCACGTAATCGCATCCCTAGCGCAGATGCCGGAATTCGTTGGCCGACGAAGGTCATGTGGTTTTCACTCCTTGTGAGTCATCCCGCATCCCAGCCTTCTCTCCAAGCCTGTGCAACAAAGGCCGCAGGCTCAGATTCGCGCCGGCACCGAGGAAGACCTCCCGATGGTAATCACGCCAGCCGTCGCGTTTGACTTGGATCCAATGTTCCCCTTGGGGCAGGCGAAGCGTCGCCGGAGAGTTGCCACAGACGGCGCCGTCTACGTAGATCTCGCAGTACTCGTCCTCCGTCACAACGTGAATCGTGCCCGTGTTGGGCTCTATCGGCGCCGTTGAGGCATGGGTTTGGGTGTTGGTCACCCAAAGCGGCGCTGTGGAGGTGGCCGACTGCGCAACAATCGGTTTTTCCGTCACGACGGCCTGCGGTGTCCGCTTCGTCGCTTTAACCAGCGATTGCCGCTTACCTTGAACGGCCCAATCACCAGAAGCATTATCACGTCCGAGCTGCCGCAATCGATCCTAGCCCCGCCGCAAATACCACTCCCGCCAATAAATGAAACCAAACACCCCCAGAACCAATAGGATGCCGCCGACCACAGCTACGACCGACCTGGCTCGTGAGACATCCGTAACAACCAGTCTGAAAGCAGAATTTAGGTATGTGTTAGCCAGGAAGAAAGAGGACGTCATGATTTAGATCGCAGTTGAAAATAGCTAAGATGATTTACGCACCGGCATATTTACTTTACTTACTCGACTTAGCCCGCGCATTGGATTAATTGCAGATTGCATTCTATGAGCGGCTTCCAACGAAAAAGATGACCACGCCCAGAAACAATATCGTCAGCAGCAAACTCGTCGCGATCACACACGCCTCTGCTAACGAATAGGGTTCTCCTATATTGCGTGAAATCAGCATCGCAGCTTCGGCGAGTAAAGTGTGGCAACCCCAGAACACAACCACTACAATCGCAACCCAGAAAAGAAGATTGGCGACCCATCTCACAAGCATTTGAGACGCTTTTAACCGCGATCAGGTTTCGAACTTTTTCAGATTGCGAACTAACCTCGCGCACAGCCGCACCGTGAGCACCTTGTGCGCTGTCGCGCAAGGCGCGTTACGGCCTGTCGAAAGAATATGAACAAGAATAATTCCATCGTGGCGATCTATCCGTCACACGCGGCTGCCGAGGCGGCTATCAAAGAACTACAGCAGTCCGGTTTCGATATGAAGAAACTGTCGATTGTTGGACGTGATTATCACACCGATGAGCATGTGGTCGGCTACTACAACGCCGGCGACCGGATGAAAGTGTGGGGGAAGACGGGCGCCTTCTGGGGTGGACTGTGGGGACTTTTGTTCGGCTCCGCGTTCTTTTGGGTTCCAGGTTTGGGGCCGCTGCTGGTGGCCGGTCCGTTGGTGAGTTGGATCATTGGGGCATTGGAAGGAGCGGTCTTGGTTGGTGGTCTGAGCGCGGTTGGGGCCGGCTTGTACAGCCTGGGCATCCCCAAGAACAGCATACTTCAATACGAGACGGCGCTGAAGACCGGGAAGTTTGTGTTGATTGCGCACGGGTCCCTGGATGAAACAACCCGCGCCAAAGAAATCCTCGGCCGCACCACGCCGGAGACGTTGGAGCATCATCAGTGAACAGGCCGGCGATGAGGCACTGGACAAAACCACAGGGGGAACACCCCGGGGGGAACCCCCAGATGATCCAAACGGTTGATCAGCCTATTCTAATGAAAGACAAGCATTTCTGTCAGAACCAGAAACAAAGGCCCGCGGACGCGTCCCTGTCCGGCTGCAGATGTAAGCTCAAATTAGAGCGGAGTCGATTTCGCGCCGTCATCGGACGCAGCACTGCTCGCGGAACTTGGAGTGGAGGTAGAGGCGTTGATCAGGGCGCTTAAGTGAACCTGGGTTGACGTCGCAGCCCATGCCCAAACGACGAATAAGAAAACACTTTTTTCTATGTCAAAAACTGTGAGCTGCGAGGTGCGGCTGGCCTCTCGCCCAAACGGGATGCCAACCGCTGCTAACTTTATTCTCGCGAAGACTGAACTGGCACCGGTTTTAGACGGGCAGGTGCTTGTCCGCAATCGCTACATGTCGGTGGACCCGTACATGCGCGGGCGCATGAACAGCGGCAAATCGTATGTGCCTCCCTTTGAAATAGGCAAGCCACTGGAGGGTGGTGCCGTCGGTGAGGTCATCGAGTCGCGCGCCGAGGGATTCAAGCCCGGGGACGCCGTCACTTCCAGCTTGGGCTGGCGCGAATATTTCATAGCTTCGCCAAAAGAGTTGCATCCGGTCAGCCGCGACATCGAGCCGCTCTCAGTCTACCTTGGTACCTTAGGCATGACGGGCATGACCGCCTGGGCTGGACTGCATTTGGTGGAAGTCAGACCCGGAGAAACCATTTTCATTTCGGGTGCCGCCGGCGCCGTCGGCAGTGTGGCCGGGCAGTTGGCAAAATTGCGCGGGTGCCGCGTCATCGGGTCAGCCGGTTCGATGGAGAAGGTCAGGTTTCTGCGGGAAGAATGTGGGTTTGATGTCGCCTTCGATTACAAGGTCGGCCCGGTCAGCGAACAACTAAACCTGGAGGCGCCTGACGGGATCGATGTCTATTTTGACAATGTTGGAGGGGAGGCACTCGAAGCCGCGCTCTCGGTCTTGCGAGTGCATGGCCGGATCATCGCCTGCGGCGCGATCTCCGGATATAATGACGAGAAGCCCCGCCCCGGGCCTTCCAATCTATTCAACATCACAACCAAGCGGCTGACCGTGAAGGGGCTGATGGTTTTTGACTGGTTGGACCGCCAAGCCGAGTTCGAAAAGGAGGTCGGGGGCTATTTCAAAACTGGCAAGGTGAAGCACAAACAAACCGTCGTGAAAGGACTCGACAAAGCGGTAGGCGCCTTCCTCGGCCTTTTTCAGGGGCAAAACATTGGTAAGATGGTAGTGGAGTTGCCTTAAGGCCGGGCCAGCAAGTTTTGTGACCAACCATGAAAACGAGTCCCCTTGCGGGAAAGCCAGTGAGCAAACAAACACGAGTGAGCCACCCGATTTACAGCCTGCTGCCGACGGAGGTTGAGGGATTCGATTCCCTGGCGGAGCTGGCCCTGGACCTGCGCTGGTCGTGGAATCATGCTACGGACGGGGTGTGGCGGCAGCTTGATCCTAAGCTGTGGGAACTTACGCAGAACCCCTGGGTGGTCTTGCAGGCGGTCTCAAGGGACCAACTCGAGCGCGTGCTGGCCGAGCCTACCTACCGTAAGAATGTGGACGACATGCTGCGAGCCAAGCGTCAGTCGGAGGAGGCGCCAGCGTGGTTTCAGCAAGATCATGCGCACGCTCCCTTAAACTGCGTCGCGTATTTCAGCATGGAATTCATGTTAAGCGAAGCGCTGCCCATATACTCAGGCGGGCTCGGCAACGTGGCGGGGGATCAACTCAAGGCCGCCAGCGACCTGGGCGTACCGGTGGTCGGAGTGGGTTTGCTTTATCAACAAGGCTATTTTCGCCAGGTCATCGACAAGGATGGAGCGCAACAAGCACTTTACCCGTATAACGACCCAGGACAGTTGCCGATCACGCCGGTGCGCCATCCGAACGGTGAGTGGTTGCGGATGGAGATCTCTTTACCCGGTTACTCGGTGTGGCTGCGTGCCTGGCAGGTCCAGGTTGGTCGAGTCAGACTTTACCTGCTGGACAGCAATGACGCGGCGAACTTTCCTGCGCATCGAGGGATCACCAGCGAGTTGTATGGAGGCGGGCCGGAGTTGCGCCTCAAGCAAGAATTAGCGCTCGGGATCGGCGGATGGCGGCTCCTGGCTGCACTTGGAATCCAACCCGACGTCTGTCACCTGAACGAAGGGCATGCAGCCTTCGCCGTGTTGGAGCGCGCCCGCTGTTTCATGCAAGAAGCATCACAGCCTTTCGAGGTCGCGCTGGCCGTCACGCGAGCGGGGAATCTTTTCACCACCCACACGGCAGTGGAAGCCGGCTTTGATCGGTTCTCTCCGACTCTGATCGAACAATACCTCGGTCGCTACGCCAAAGAAAAGCTTGGCATGACACTTCACGATTTACTGGCCTTAGGCCGCCAGAATCCTAACGACTCGGCGGAGCCTTTTAACATGGCCTACCTGGCCATCCGGGGGAGCGGGGCGGTAAATGGCGTGAGCCGCTTGCATGGAAAAATCAGCCGGCATCTCTTTGAGCCTCTTTTTCCCCAATGGCCAGCAGACGAGGTTCCGGTCGGACACGTAACCAATGGAGTTCACATGCCGAGCTGGGACTCGGCGGCCGCCGATGATCTTTGGACGGAAGCCTGTGGAAAAGACCGCTGGCTGGGGACGACGGAAACTCTGGAGCAAGACATTCGCCGAGTCTCTGACGCAAAGCTCTGGCAATTTCGCACCGCTGCCAGCAAGTCGCTGATCGACTATGCTCGCGAACGCTTGGCCCGGCACTACGCTGCCACTGGCGAGTCGCCCGAGACGGTTGAGCAAGCGAGGCATTTATTCGATCCCAACGCGTTGACGCTCGGTTTTGCGCGCCGCTTCGCCACCTACAAACGACCGAATCTGCTGCTGCACGACCCGGAGCGACTGCTTCGCTTGTTAACTAATCCGCAGCGACCAGTGCAGATCATCCTTGCTGGCAAAGCTCATCCTGCGGACACGGCGGGGCAGGCCCTGATCCAGCAATGGATACAATTCATTCGCCAGCCTGCGGTCCGTCCTCATGCAATCTTCCTCAGTGATTATGATATGCTCCTGACGGAGCACCTGGTGCAGGGGGTAGATGTCTGGTTAAACACACCACGTCGGCCCTGGGAGGCATGTGGAACGAGCGGCATGAAGGTGCTCGTCAATGGCGGGATCAATCTATCGGAATTGGACGGATGGTGGGCCGAGGCCTATGCCCCGGATCTGGGCTGGGCCCTGGGGGATGGCCAGGAGCGTGGCGATGATCCGGGGTGGGACGCCGCCGAAGCGGAGGCGCTTTACCAGCGGCTCGAACGGGAGGTGGTCCCTGAGTTCTATGCGCGTGACGCACAGGGCATTCCCACCGCCTGGGTTGCTCGAATGCGGGAAAGCATGGCGCGGTTGACTCCGCGCTTCTCCGCTAACCGCACGGTACGCGAATATACCGAGCAACACTACCTGCCGGCCGCTACCGCCTACCATTTGCGCGGTACCAAGAAAGGGGAAATGGGCAGGCAAATGCTGGACTGGCGGCATAGCCTGGAACAGAAATGGGGGGCGCTGCGCTTTGGTGAAGTGACGATGGAGACTAAAGGCGAGCATCATGTCTTTGACGTTCAAGTCTATCTCAACGAACTAGACGCGAACGCTATTACCGTCGAGCTTTATGCCGACGGAGTTAACGGGGGCAGCCCAGTGCGACAGGAGATGAAGCGCGTCCGCCAATTGCCTGGAGCGCCGGGCGGCTACGGATACAGCGTGGCCGTGTCTGCGGTCCGCGAAGCGGGGGACTATACAGCGCGGATCATCCCACACCGCGAAGGCGTTGCGATCCCGCTGGAGGACCCACGAATCCGATGGCAGCGATGAGTTTATTTGAGCTAATGATATGAGCGATACGCAACCGCAAAAGGGGTACGACATCGGCATGGTGGGTTTGGGGGTCATGGGGCGCAATCTGGTGCTGAACATTGCCGATCACGAATTCTCGGTGGCGGGTTATGATAAGGACCCAACCAAGGTCCAGGCGCTGCGAAAGGAATCAGCCCAACGCAACATCCGCAGTGCGGAGAGCATGCCTGAGTTCATTGCGCTGCTACATCAACCGCGCGCGGTCATGATGCTCGTGCCCGCCGGCGTTCCTGTGGATTCGGTCATCAAAGATCTATTGCCGCACTTGGACAAGGGCGACCTCATCATCGATGCTGGTAACTCCTACTTCAAAGACACCAATGTTCGCGCCCGCAACCTGGCGGCGAAAGGCATCCACTTCCTCGGCGTCGGTGTGTCCGGCGGCGAAGAAGGTGCGCGTCACGGACCGAGCATCATGCCCGGCGGACAAAAAGAAGCCTACCAACGAGTTCGTCTCATCTTTGAAGCTATTGCCGCCAAGGTGAAGGGCGAAGCGTGCGTGGCCTGGCTTGGACCCGGATCGAGCGGGCATTTCGTGAAGATGATCCACAACGGCATCGAGTACGGCGTGATGCAACTCATCGCCGAGATCTACGACCTGATGAAACGTGGTCTGAGCTTGAACGACAGCGAGCTGCATGACGTGTTCGGCGCATGGAGTAAGGGCGAACTCAACGGATATCTTGTGGAGATCACCAGCCAGATTTTCTCCCAGCAAGACAGGAAGACCGGCAAGAGGCTGATTGACGAAATCCTCGACGTCGCCAAGCAGAAAGGCACCGGCATGTGGACCTCACAAAGCGCGATGGAACTGCAAGTGCCGATCCCGACAATCGACCTGGCGGTTGGGATGCGAGACCTGTCCGTATTCGCGACGGAACGTGAGCAGGCCAGCGTGATGTATCAGCGAGCGCAACGGCGCTTCAACGGCGACCACGACAGGTTCCTCATACAACTGGGGCACGCACTTTTTGCCGGGATGATTATCATCTACGCACAAGGCATGGCACTCTTGAAAGTGGCTTCAGACAAATACGAGTATCACCTCGACCTGGGAGCCGTGGCGCGGATCTGGCGCGGTGGCTGCATCATCCGGTCT
>CAZUVM010000059.1:0-73623 GCA_964623885.1 uncultured Verrucomicrobiota bacterium | reverse complement strand
AGGCTCGAGGGCGTGATCGCGTTGGTCTGCCACCAGGGAATTGGGTAGCGCGTGCTGATGCCGCCGCCGCTGCCAATCCCGTTGTTCCAGTTCCAGACTTTTTCCGAACTCCAGCTGCCACCCACGCCCGCCGTCGTCAACGTCGTGCCGCCTACCTGCGTGATGTAGGGCGTCTCTCCGGGAAAATCCACCGGGCCTGTAAAAGCATCATAATCTCCCGACGCATCGAAAAACGACTGCCCCTGTGCTGCCATTTGTTGCCAGATTTGGTCTGCCACCGGATCGGGGCCTCCGTTCGGGATATACCACGAACAACTGATTTGCTTGGCCAAATTGTCCGTGGCGATCCGGTTCAACATGTCATGCCAATTGCCGGAAGGCCCCGCCATATAGACGATGACTTTGGAAACACCAGGCGCCATAGAAATCGCCGCTTCAATGTCGAGGCAAACCTCAATCTCGCCGCCGTAGCCGCTGGGATTGCCATTGAATCCGTCGAGCAGCACGTTCTGCAGCGGGACATTCGGTAACCCGGCCTTTTGTTCGTAATACACGATATCGCCGAGGCTGTAGCCATCGAACTGGACTAACCCAACCGCCTGGCCCGCGCCGGTCAGGTTTGAGTCCGGCACATAAGCCGCCCTGAAATCATTGCCCATGTAAGTACCGCCCGGCCCGCTGCCCACGTTAGGTTGAACCACGTTGTCCGACAACTGTGTGATTGGTCTTATTTGGAGCCGCGGCCGCGGCAGCGAATAATTGTTAAGACCGCTTATCCCAAGCACGGGCACCGCCAGATCGAGCGTAGGGTCGGTGTCCGGTGCGTAAAAGGTCCGGTTCTCGGTCGAGTGATGATACACATTCAAATGAATGTGAAGCGCGTGCTCGATGTCCGCTGCGGATCCGGTGACATCCAGCAACAAGCGATTCGGATGTTGCTGCTCAACAGCTAGGCCATTCGACCGCGCGAAAGCGATGAGCGCCTGATAGTCTTCTTCGCTTGGACCAAATCTCTCGGCGAACTGCTGAGGCGTAAGAAATCGGCGATAGTTGGGACTGGCTGGATTATAAAGTTGATGCAGAAATTCGGATAAAGCCTGCGGTTGCCGCACTGGCAATCCAATCGCCAGTCCCAACCGCGTCGAAGCTGCCAGCCTGCCCGTCGGTTGTAAATGGGAGACCGCGATGGGCACGTGGCCTTGAAGCACTTGCCTTTCCGCCGCATCGACCCGCAACGTAAGCCATAAAAGGAACAGGGCGGAGATCCCGCTGCTTATAACAGGCGGTACGTAAATAGGGCGATTAAAGAAGTTCTCGGTCTTAGTGGTGCGCATATTAGTAGCCCCGCTTTATCCTCGCCACAAATACTTCACGATTTAATCAGTGGGAGCTGCTAATGTCAAACACAAAGTCTAACGCCTTCAGGCCGTGAGCTCTGTGCAGGATGGAATTGGTCAACAAACACCGAAGTACGAAGAAGTTACGTGTTGCCGATAGCTCTATTGGGTGTTGGGCACTCACCACAGTTTCCACGGCGCGTTGCCCTTGTTCCACATGCTCGCCAGCAACTGCTGCTCGCGGTAGGTATCCATGCATTGCCAAAAACCCGAATGAATGTAGGCCCCCACCTGGCCTTCATCGGCAAGACGCATAAGCGGTTCCTGCTCCAGCACACAAGTGTCGTCGGTCAGGTATTTCCCGACGCGCTTGTTCATGACGAAAAAGCCGCCGTTAATGAACCCTGTTTGTTTCTCGGCTTTCTCTTTAAAGGCCGTGACGGTCGTCCCTGAGATCTCCAGGTCTCCGAACCGGGCTGCCGGTTGCACGGCGGTTATCGTGACAACTTTTTTTTGCGCACGGTGGAATTTGATCGATTCATTGATGTCGCTGTCGGTCAGACCGTCCCCATAAGTGACCAGGAAGGTGTCCTCGGGGATAAACTTGAGCGCGCGTTTCAATCGGCCGCCGGTCATGGTGTTCAGGCCGGTATCCACCAGGGTGACTTCCCAGTCTTCTTCGCCGTGTTGATTGTGGTATTTGATCTGCGGACGCGCGCCCAGGCGCAGGGTAACGTCACTGGTATTCCAGTGGTAATTGCGGAAGTACTCTTTTATCACTTCGCCCTTGTACCCAAGGCACAGCACAAATTCCTTATGCCCGAAATGGGCGTAAGTTTTCATGATATGCCACAGGATTGGCCTGTCGCCGATGGGGACCATAGGTTTGGGGCGGAATTCAGTTTCTTCGCGCAAACGCGTGCCCAATCCGCCGCAGAATATGACGACTTTCATCTAACCTCAGTGTGGGCTAATGGAGATGGATTTACAATGGCCTCTTCCACCGGGAGCGCCGACATCCTGCCGGCTTGTAAGCGGGAAGACACCGGCAGGGATGCCGGCGTTCCCAGGGAGCGACGCTACACTCCGAGCTGCAGCCGTTTGTCCTTCTGCAGCATGGCATCCAGGTTGGGCCATTTCACCTCATTCATTTCGTCAAACGCATTCAGATAGACGGCTACGACCTCGGGCGGGTACTTCGCCAAAACTGCATCAACCGCGGTCTGCAGCTTCGTGTCGTCCATGGTTTCCGGCAAATCCTCCACGACGCCTTCCTTGTGGGCGATGCCCAGGGCGTCCAGAAAATCTCCCAGAAGGCCATTGTATTTTTTCAGGAGCCAGGTGCGGATGAGGTTCGCGGTGACCATCTCGAGGGAAGGGCGGGTGAGCGTGGAAAGCATCGACGCGTGTTGTTGGGTGCGAGGTTGCCGTTCCAGGAACACAGGTCTGAGTTTGCGGGCTTCCGCTACCGCGGTGAGCGTCGCCCGGTAGAGCGGCTTGTCCGATTCGTGGGCGTAGGTCAGGATCTCCTGCGCCAGGGGTGGCGACATGAACCCGATGAGCTCGTGTGATTTTAACATGTGGGTAAATGGGTTATCAATCCTGGCGGTCAGAAACCGGTTCAGCCGACGGTCATCAGGCAGATTTTATTTTTATTCGCCAAGGCTTCGCAAGCTTGTTGTTCCAGCAGCAGCGATTTGCCGGCTTCAAACGCCAGCACGGCGATCCGGGCCGCGGCACAGACTTCCAGCGTCTGAGGACCCAGGCATGGGATATCAAACCTCAAATCGTGTTTTTCTTTGGCCACTTTGACCGCCACCGCTCCGCCGTCCCGACCGGCCAGCTCGCCGCCGCGCGCGAGGCAGCGGTCCGTTCCTTCGAACGCCTCGACGGCCAGGATGGTGCCCTCCTTGACCACCACCGTCTGGCCAATCTCCAGCCGGGATACGTCTTTTGCCAGCCGAAATCCAAATTCGGTGTCCGACACTTGCTCGGCCGTTGCCTTCGGTCCAATCCGGAACCCGGGTCCCGCCATCAGCGGCTGCAGCCACGGCGTCGCCTCAATCAGCTCCACGCCGTCCTTCCTCATTTCGTCGGCTATTCCGGCAAACACTGTGTGGGCGTTCTTTTCCTTCAAGCGCAGCAGCAACGCCATCCCGCGAAGGTCTGGCCTTACATCGAACAAGTTCTTCGGTGCAATCTGCCCCGCCATAACGCATTTCCGGACCCCGCGCTTGGTAAACGCGCCGATCATCTTCGAAAGCTGGCCAACCCGAATCCATTCTATATCGTCCACCAATGAATTCAGCGAGGGATCCGTCTCCCCTTCGAATGCCACCGCCACCAGCCGCTTTACGCCCAGATTGCGCGCCTGCCGCGCAAAAACCAGCGGCAGCGACCGATTGCCTGCAATCAGCCCGAGCGCGTCGATGTCGGGTATCATCCCCGCCCAATTAACGGGAAATCCTTGTGGATGTAAATCGCGAGTTCACACCTCATTTCACCGACTGCAACGCCGCGAGCAGCCCTTCGATCGTATGCTGCTTCGCTTCCACCGTCGGCTTCAAACCCAATGTCGCGATCGCTTTTGAAGTCTCCGGCCCGATCGATGCGAGCTTTAGCTGTGGAAATTTTTTTGCTAGTTCCGGCAAATTGAACCGGGCGTGGAAGTGCTCCACCGTCGAACCGCTAGTGAACGTGACCCAGTCCGCTCCTTGCTCGACCAGGCGGGTCGCCACCCCGCCCGGATCTTCCGCCTCCGGCACCGTTCGATAGCACGCCACGTCGTCCACAATCGCGCCCATTGCCTCAAGCGCGTTTGGCAGGTCCGCGTTGGCCACCTCCGCTCGCAGCAAACAAATCTTCAGGTTCTCGATGCTCTCATATTCCCGGAATGCCTCGGCGATGCTCGACGCCAGCGCCTCGTCCGGCATCAAATCCACCTGCAGATGCAGTTCCTTCAGCTTCTTTGCTGTCGCCGGCCCCACGGCGGCAATCCGCGCGCCACCAAGGTCGCGCATATCATGATACTGCCGAAAGAAATACTCGAAAAACGTGCCGACCCCATTTGGGCTGGTGAACACAAACCAGTCATACGAATTCAACTCGAGCAGCACATCCACGATGTCTTCACGCTGCGTGGGCGGTTCCAGCCTTATCGTGGGCACTTCCAAAACCTCCGCACCAAGATCGGTTAATAGTCGCGAAAACTGGCCGGCTTGTTCGCGACTGCGGGTCACCACCACGCGCTGGCCGAACATGGGTCGCCGCTCAAACCAATTAAGCTTCGAGCGAAGCTTCACCACTTCGCCAATCACCGCCACGGTCGGGGGCCCGATGTTTGTCCGTGCCGCAACCTCCCCAATATTGCCCAGCGTGCCTTCTATCGATTGCTGCTGCCCTGTTGTGCCCCAACGAACCATCGCAATCGGCGTCGCGGCGTCCATTCCGTGGCCCACCAGCGTTTGCGCAATTTGCCCAATTCGATCGGTCCCCATCATAATCACCTTTGTGCCTGGGGTCCTCGCTACTTGCGCCCAGTCGATGCTCGACGATTCCTTCGCCGGATCTTCGTGGCCCGTTATGAGCGTCAATTTCGAGCAAAAATCGCGGTGCGTGAGCGGCACACCGGCGTAATTCGGCACCGCCACGAACGATGACACCCCGGGAACAACCTCAAACGCTACCCCCGCGTCCGCCAACTCTTCCGCTTCTTCGCCGCCGCGCCCAAAAACATATGGATCGCCGCCCTTTAGCCGCACAACGATCTTACCCTCGCGCGCTTTTGTAATCAGCAACTGGTTTAATTCCGCTTGCGACAACGAATGGTCCCGCGCGCGTTTTCCTCCGTAAATGACCTCTGCGGATGCCGGGGCCAACCGCAGCAACTCGGGATTCACGAGGGCGTCGTACACGACTACGTCGGCGCGGCCCAAAAGTTCCGCGCCTCGCAGCGTCAGCAGGCCAGCGTCGCCTGGACCCGCGCCTACCAGGTAAACCGTGCCCTTCGGTTTCATCGGCCGTAGTTTAGGCGCGGAACACACCCCGTGCAACGGATCTGTGCCGCTGATCTGGTAAGAAAACCGTCTCGTACTGACCGAGCGGGACACCGTCTCGGCATCACCGCTTAGACCAGGATGCCGCGCTCGGCGACTCTATAATGCATCTCAAATGACCTTAGTCTGCTTGATTGAGCATGGTCCATTTTTCAATTGAGGAGAATGCCAACAATCGAGCAATCCATTCAGCCCTTCTACTCTTTTCGGTGACTCGGGATTTTTAGATTCTTGCCCAGGTCCGGATCGAAAAGGTTCGTTCGGTCCTCGTCATGATACAGAGTCTTATCAGGTGCATCATCCGCTTTTGGATTCTGCCCCTCTACTTCCGTCCGCCGCCGCGCTCTCGAACCTTTCCTCGCGCCCGTGCTCTTGCGAACCTCACTTCGCCGTGGCTTCATAAAATATTCTCGCGTTTCCTGGCTTCCAGTTCTCTTATTCAGACTAATCACGTTCTCCTTCGTCCGCTAATAGGGCATCACCCGCTGCTCAAACTCATCGGTCCTCACTCGAAGCGCCTGCGAAGTATCCAGGTTCCATTTTTTCTCGACCCTCCAACGTCCAAGCACGTCAATCCACCAATCCATTAATCGACTAATCTATCACCCCTGTCTTCTCCCCCTCAGCTCTCAATTCGCTTCTCCCTCAGGTTCTCTCCATGCCCAAAACCGGGCGCTTACCCCATGCACCTCCACTTGGTATTAACGTATTCTTCAATCGAGGAACAACTTCTATGCCGCTGGATCTCTCGCAAGATCGACTTGCCGCTAAAGAAAACCGAGAGCGCCTTGCGCGCGGGCTCGGCTGGTTCAGTATCATTCTCGGCGCTGCAGAAATTCTCGCGCCGCGGGCACTTTCGAAACTCATGGGCATCCGGTCACGATCCGGCCTGATGCGTCTGCTGGGTGCGCGCGAAGTCGCCAGTGGCATTGGTCTTTTGACTCGGCCAGAAGCCGATGTTTGGCTGAAATCACGCGTGGCTGGCGACACCATGGACCTGGCTCTGCTTGGAGCGGCCTTTTTCGGCAATAACAACAGCTTGGGCCGCCTGACGTTTGCTACTGCGGCGGTTGCGAGCGTGACCACTCTCGATGTGGTCTGCTGCCAGGATTTCGCGGACCGTCCCCGCAATCAAATCGTCAAGCCGCAGACCTCCCGCGGCGCGGTACACGTCCGCAAAAGCATCATCATCAACCATCCACCGGAAGAGCTTTACCGTATTTGGCGTAATTTCCAGGAGCTGCCTCGTTTCATGCGCCACGTGATCGTGGTGCAACCCAAAGATGAGCGGCGTTCGCACTGGGTCGTCGAGGGGCCCGGTGGGTCGCGCGTTGAATGGGACGCCGAAATCTTCCAGGATCATCCCAACGAACTTATCGCCTGGCGCTCCCTGGAAAACGCCGACGTCGATCATGCCGGTTCGGTCCGCTTTGAGCGCGCGACCGGCGGGCGGGGACCATCGTTCGGGTCGAACTGCAGTACCGCCCGCCGGCTGGCCGAACCGGCGCTCTGATTGCCAAACTTCTGGGCAAGAGCCCCGAAAAGGAAATCTCCGCCGACCTGCTACGCTTCAAGCAAATGATCGAAACCGGCGAGGTCGCCCACACCGAAGGTCAGCCCGCCGGCCGAGCGCGCAGCGATGATGATTGAGACCGATCGCCCAATCGCCCTGCGCGAGGCCATGCTCGCCTGTCGCAATGGCGGCACCCTATCCGTTCCCGGCGTCTACGGCGGCTTCGTTGACATGCTGCCTTTCGGCTCGGTTATGAATCGCTCTTTCACCATCAAAACCGGCCAGACTCACGTCCACCGCTATCTTCAGCCCCTGCTCGAGCGCATTCAAAAAGGCGAGATTGATCCCGGCTTTGTTATCACTCATCAGCTCAGCCTCAACGATGCTCCTCACGCGTACGAGATCTTCCGCGACAAACTGGACGACTGCGTCAAAGTCGTCCTCAAACCTTGATCTCACTACTATCGCAGCTTTTCCCACTCACGAACAGTGCCTGGCACAATCCGGAACAGGGGATGCGCTTTTGGCCGGCGCACGTCGCGCCACTCGCGCATCACTAGCGGCGCTCGCTTGCGGAGCTTCCGTTTGAGATGGGTCCATTCATAAAGCAACTGACCGCGTGTTTCCGGAATAGTGCCTTTAAAGCGCCGGCGATTGATTTTGCCGCGGTCGAATTCGTAGCCGCGCTCGGCGGCCTCATCGGCTAGCGCGACCAGGAAAGAAGCGACTGCCGACAGCGGCTGGAGTTGGGATTGAAACCGAATGAGCTGCGGGTGACGCCGGTACCCGCGAGTTTTTCCCGCCAGTACCTTTTGCGCGAGCAATGCTTCCCGCCAGGCCGCGACCAGCCCTTTGGAGTCCAGGTACCGAGGATGAATCGTCCACAAGCGCATGGCGGAAGTATCCGCATCCGGCATCCATTATCCAGCATTCAGCATCCCTTCAACGCCCACAGCGTGCCAATCCTCCGCTTCGCCGCCTCTGTCGCCGCCATAAAGGGTGACCTTCTACGAGCTATTGCCCCACTTTTGCTCGATAAAATCGAGCTGCGTTGGTTGCTGGGTCTGGATCTGCATAAATGAATCCGCTGCTGGGGCAATCGGTTGTATATAGCATGGTCCAGTTAAACGAATTCGAACTCGCGAACAGTTCGTATAATCGGTTGGACTCGCCGCTCAATTGCAGCACCGCCTCACCGGCTTGAGTATGCAAGCTCAACAGCGGAGCGCGCGGGGCCGACCTGGTGACGATCGGAAACTGGGTGTCTTTCGCCAGTGCAGCAATCCCGGTGGCGCCCGGGTAACTGTTTGTGTTGGGCGCTCCGGGATTGCCGATGCTCAAATGCCCTTGCAAGTTGGTTCCGGGCGGCAGGCTGTAGGCCGGAATCACATAGCCGGTTGAGGCTCCGTTCAGCGCACCAGGCTGGAAAGGCGCCGGCGACGCAAAGACCACGTTGCTTGCCTCGTCCATCACCGTCAACTGCACCACCGCCAGCGCGCTGCCCCCAAGGGAATCCCACGTGAGGGGAAACGCGCGAGTCGTGTCAATCGTTTGCGCCGCTGCCAGATTCGTCAATTGCGGTGTTGCCGGGTAACTCACCGGCACAATGAGCAGAAAGAAATCAACCGACCCGCTCCGGACACCGTCATTGGTGGCGGACATCGTGAGCGTATAGTTAACCGGGCTGAAAACCGAACCGGCCGGATATGCGCTATCCAAGGCCGCCTGGGAATTGAGCAGGTCCCGAAACAGCCAGTAAACGCTGTTTGTCGTGGTGAGTTGAATCGGCGTGTTGTTGCCCACTTGGAGCGTCGCGTTCGTTAATACGTTGTTGGTGTGTGCCACCGCAAACGCACTGAACCCATAAGCATTGGTCCCTGCCGTCGTCGGGGCCAGGTCATTGGTCTGCTGGTACTGGATGGATTTGACCACCCCGTAATAGGAAACGTCAGACGCAAACAAACCCAGCGTGAGGCCGAACCAAACATAGGCAACTAAACAAGCTGACAGAAAACCGAGACGTCGAATACTGCTTCGCATTCTATTCCCCTTATCAAATCACTCCGGGCCGAGTCAATAAACGAACCACCAACCTACGCGGCCCAGCATCCAGCATCGGGAATCGAGTATCTAGCACCCGGCATCCAAAATCTCCTTTAGCTGCCACAGCGTTCCAATCCTCCGCTTCGCCGCCTCTGTCGCCCTCACCCCTGGTCTCAGAATCTGCGCGGTCAGCATGCCTAACCGATTTCCCGCCGCGATCTCCGAATCCGGATTGTCGCCGATGACTATCACTTCTTCCGCCTTAAGCCGGTGCGCCCCTAATATCTCTTCGAATAACTGTAGCTTCCCCTTCGGGCTCGGTTCGTCGATCGCGTCGATATGGATCCCCGCGAATAGGTGACCGATTCCCAGCACCTTCACTTTGCTCTCCTGCAACCGCCGAAAGCCCGAAGTCACTAAAAACAATTTCACCGGCAGTTCGCCCAGCGCATCAAGGTCCCCATACCCCCGCATCGGTTCACGAACTTCCATTTTGCTCAGCACTTTGAACCCGGCGGCCCGCATTTCTGGTGAGAAGCCGTATTTCTCTGCAACCGCATCGAAAGGGAACCGCCAACAATCTGCAAACGCCGACGCCAGTTTGGATTCCGGCACCGAGCCGCGGTTCGCCTCCCGAATCGCCTGGAACGCCGGCTCAAAGAGTTGATCACCAACCTCGTTCGCCGCCGCCAGGCAGCAGTCCAAATCAAAAATCATCGCCTTAATCATTTGCTTTTCTGCTAAAAACAGGGTGTCTCCGCATCGTTGTCTTTCACTTTGGACAGTTTGTAAATCAAATTTGGTCCGGTTTGTGCTCTTTGTTCCCTGTTGCCTAATCGCGTCGGTCGAAGGTTTTTACCACGCCGCTTAAGCAGAACAGACTCGTCTCTTGACATTTGCCTCAACATGACACGATCCTGCCTGCGGTCGGTGCCGATAGCCGCCCCATTGCTCAGAACAATGAACTCCTATGAACAGCTTCAATTTCCCGTGCCCTAATTGCAGTCAGAATCTTACCGCTAGCACAGATCAGGCGGGACGCTCCGCGCGCTGTACGACTTGTAAGCGCGAGTTCACTATTCCCAACCCTGCACCGGGTCCCCTTCCGCCACCGCTCCCGTCTGAAGCTCTGGTCCGCCCGATTACGGCACCACCCCTCATCACATCCTCGCGTCCGCCACCTTTGCCTTCCGCTGCATTGACCGAACTGGAACGCCAAGTACTGGAGGGCGGCCGATTCGTGCTCTTCGGCTATTGCATCTCAGTCCTGATTATGACTTTCAAACGGCCATCGCCGGTGATTCTACTGCGCACCGGTGAGGATGGTGCTCATCATGCGCTAAGTTACTCGCTGATCTCACTGGTCGCCGGGTGGTGGGGTATACCTTGGGGGCCAATCTGGACGCTGGCTACTGTCATCAGCAACCTTCGCGGTGGCACGGACGTTACCCATGCCGTGCTCGCCGACAAACTCGGTCCTGCTCGCGCAGCTCAGATTATCGCGCAGCGCCGTCCTCCTGTCCCCGTTGGGTCAGCTATGAAAAAACTTCGTTGGGGCATGGCCGGGGCTGCTTTGCTTTTAGTGCTCGCCTTATTTGCTGTGCCCTTCCTGCTTTCCGGCAGCGGTTCCGGTGGTTCATATGGTGGCTCGCAAGCTGGCGAAGCCCAGTTCAAAGTCGCCAACGAACAGATCGATATTTACCGCGGCAGCCCTGCGTTGGGGAATTCGCCTGGGGCGGTTGCGTTGGCGACGCGATTCTCGTCAACGATCCAGAAACTGCGCGATGCCTTCTTCGAGAAAGGCAATTCCACCGGTCTTTCCGCCAGCCATCACGAGTTTCTCACCTGGTGTGAATTGCAAGAAAATCAATGCGTCATTATTGTGCACGTTCCCGAACTACGTCACTTCACGGATTCAGCCAAAGAAAGCCTGGGCCGGCTCGCCTGGGTAACAGCCCAACAAACTCTGCAAGCACAAGGTGTGGGTCGACCTGGTATGAAGATCGCCGTTGGCCTGCGTGGCTTCGTCCTTTACGACCGCGTTCTCATCGGCACTTACTCATCAAACGCTTCTTCCACCACCAATGGGCTCATCAAAACCTTCACCGGCTCGCACCCCGAAGAGAGACTGTTCGCGTTGTTTCAACCCTCGCCGGAACCCGTCGCATTGCGCGGCAACTGAGCATGTGGCAAGAATTCCTCCGTGGAATTTTGCCCATTAAATTCCTGAACGGCGCATTGGAAGTGCCGGCGTCCCGGGCGGGAGTCATCTTAGCCAGAACGGCGCCTGCAAGGTCCGGTGATGCTAGGTTTATGGAGAGTCTTTTGGGAACGTGGACCACGGATCGCACGGAATCCGCGTTTCCGTGCAATCCGTGGTGAAATCGAAGAAACCGGTGCCCTAACAGCAGATGGACGACCGAGCTTTCAGTGCGCCAGCACGACCCGGGCAATGGCCACGGTCAGACCCACGAGCGCGAAGAACATCAGAATGTCGACCAACCGGAAGAACGGAACGTCGTGGCGATGATTGACAGGCCAAAGCGTAGTTCGCAGCCAGCCACCTTTCTCTGGTTGGATCTTAAAGCCGGCGCGCTTCATTCAAATATTAGACAGCAATTTGGAGGCCATTTCTTCAATGTCCCCAGCCCGCCCGCCTCCGTGCGCCCTCGATTCCCCTCGCCCTGACCAGGTAAATCCGCCCAGGAGATTTACCATTCGAAAGAACAAATTGAATTAGGTGTTTGACCCACCTACCATGGCTCTTGATGAAGCGGCGAAACGGCCGAACCAAAAGACCTGCCGCAGGACAATTAGTGTCCACAAACAGGTCACTTCGCGCCGATAGCGCCGAATTGGATGATGAAAAAACTGCTGAAACCAGCGTTCTCGTCAAGGAGCCGCGTCCTTCAGCCAATCGCGGGGCGAAGGGTGCTCCGATAGCGCCTTTAAATCAATGCGTGCCGTGGCTGGATTCACTGGTTAACTTTCTGCGACAGCCCTTTGTGTGCGGGCTGGGCCTGGTTCTTCTGACTGTTCTTGCTTACCAGCCAGTCTGGCACGCCGGGTTTATTTGGGATGACGACGTTTACGTCATCCGCAACAAGCTCCTAACCGCGCCGGACGGCCTCGGTCGGATTTGGTTTTCTCAGGACTCACCCTCGCAGTACTTCCCTCTGGTATACACGATGTTCCGTTTTGAGTACGCGCTGTGGGGCCTTAGTCCAACGGGTTACCATTGGGTGAACCTGGTGCTCCACGCGGCGAACGGGTTGTTGGTTTGGCGATTGTTGCGGCGACTGGAAATCCCCTGGGCCTGGCTTGGAGCGGCTTTGTTCACGCTGCACCCTGTGCAGGTCGAATCGGTCGCCTGGATTACGGAGCGAAAAAATGTCTCGTCGATGTTCTTTGCTCTTCTTTGTTTGCTGGCCTGGCTCCAGTTCCTTGAAGGGCATTCTCGCATCGACACCGGCATGAAGGCCGGTGTCGATGCGAGTGGTCGCAGTCCCGAGGCCAACCAAATTCTTAAAAGTTGGGCTTTTTACCCGCTCGCCCTGAGCTTCTATGCTTTGGCTCTTTTCAGCAAGACGACGGCCTGCACACTTCCTGCCGCATTGGTTTTGGTTTTGTGGCTCAAGAAGAGGCCGCTGACGCTCTGGCGCTGGGCGCAGATCGCTCCCTTTGTCTTTATGGGTTTGGGAATGGGCTTGGTGACCATGTGGTGGGAGCGCCACCACATCGGTACCCACGGCTCCGAATTTGCCATCCCATTGATGGATCGATTGCTGATCGCCAGTCGCGGCGTTTGGTTTTACCTCGCTAAATTGGTGTGGCCCTTTCAACTCGCGTTCAGTTATCCGCGTTGGACTGTGAATGCCTCCAATCCGCTGGACTACATTTGGATTCTGCTTGGCGGAGCTTTGGGTCTGCTCGTCTGGTACGCGCGCCGGTCTTTCGGCCGGGGTCCCGAAACGGCGCTGGTGTTTTTTGTCGCAACGCTCAGCCCGACGCTCGGGTTCATAATGCTGTTCACCTTCCGTTACACCTTTGTCGCTGACCATTACCAGTATGTTGCCTGTCTTGGTCCGCTTGCTCTGGCCGCGGCGGGGTTGGCTTGGATTGGCAAGCCGCGCTCGTCCACACCTAATTCAAATCTGGTAGAGACGCCGTCCTCGGCGTCCCTGTTATTGCCGCGAATGGCAGGTATCATTGGTACTGTGCTCGTTCTCGGTCTGGCAGCTTTGACCTGGTCGCAGGCGCGCTCGTACAAGGACCTCGAGACACTCTGGCGCGACACCGTGAGGAAAAACCCGGACTCCTGGATGGCGCGCTACAATCTCAGTCGCGATTTGTTGCATCGTGGCAAAATCGACGAGGCCCTCGCTGAATACCGGGAAGCGATCAAGAGTGGTCCCGATCAGGTCAATGGCCTGGTGAGTTTGGGCAATGCGCTGTTTGCCAAAGGCCAACATGATCAGGCGATGGATTGCTATCGGCGCGCGCTTCAGCTTAATCCCGACTGCCCCGAGGCGCATGTGAACCTGGCCGTTATTCTTGCGAGTCGCGGCCAACTCGATGAAGCGATCGAACACGATCGCCAGGCCGTGAAGGTGAACCCCATGTTGCTCAACGGTCACGTCAACCTGGCCGTGGCGCTCGCTTCAAAAGGCCAATATGCGGAGGCGCTCGAACATTACCGCAAAGCGATCGAGATCAATCCGGACCAGCCGATGACCCACATCAATCTGGCGATTGCGCTCGAGGGCTTGGGACAAACCAATGAGGCCCGTCTCCATTACCAGGCCGCCGCCGCATCAGTGAATGCACATGCGGCGGGACTGGTCCAACAAGGCCGGCTGGACGAAGCGGCTCTCCAATACCGGGAAGCAATTCGGCTCATCCCCGACAATGCGGAAGGGCACTACGGTTACGGACTGTTGCTAGTGCGGCAGGGAAAACGCGCCGAGGCGCGCAGCGAGTTTGCTGAGGCCATCCGCATGAGGCCTGGATATCCCGAAGCGCAACGGGCGCTAAGTGATCTGCAGTAGCTCAATGGCACGGCCCAACCCCAGCACGCTTGGCCCGCGCCCACCGTTGCCGCGCGCTGGCAGCGGCATCGTCATGCAGGCCACGGCCCGCGACACCCTTAAGGGTGCTTTTCTTTCGCCGATTACTCTGTCCACTTTGCTCATTCTGCTTGTCGCTGCAGCGTTTTCCCCTGTGTTCTCCAGCGGGTTCATTGATTTCGATGATGACCTTTACGTCACCGCCAACCCTTACGTTCAAGCCGGCCTGACCTGGACCGGCCTCAAATGGGCGTTTCAAACCACCGCGGCGTCCAATTGGCATCCGGTCACCTGGCTGTCCCACATGCTGGACTGCCAGGTTTATGGGATTCTGCCGTGGGGACATCACCTGACGAGCGTGTTGCTCCACGGCGTCAATACCGTGCTGCTGTTCCTGCTGCTGAAGCGCCTGACGAAAGCGCTCTGGCCCAGCTTTCTGGTGGCCGGCCTATTTGGCTTGCATCCACTGCATGTGGAGTCTGTCGCCTGGGTTGCCGAACGGAAAGATGTGCTGAGTACACTTTTCTTTCTGCTGACGGTTGCTGCCTATGGCCGATACGCTCGTTTTAGTTGGTCGCAAACTCGTAAGCACGATATGCGACGGACCTCCGGTTCAGAGCATTCGCCTTCCTATGCCGTAGCGTTCTACCTCCTTGCACTCACTCTCTTCGCGCTTGGCCTGATGGCCAAACCGATGCTTGTGTCTCTTCCGCTGGTGCTCCTGCTTCTGGACTTCTGGCCATTAAAGCGCCACCCGCTTCCATTAAACCGTCTGGTTCTGGAGAAAGTCCCCTTTTTCGCCCTGGCAGCGATTTCCTGCATCGTGACGTACCTGGTTCAAAAGCAGAGTGGTGCCGTAACGATAATGGGAAATCTTTCGATTGGCCTACGTCTCGAGAACGCTGCAGTGTCTTATTGCCGCTATCTAGCCAAAATGTTTTGGCCCGTCGATTTAACCTTGTTTTATCCTTTTCCGGCTCAACTGAAGCTGGTCTTGGTAGTTTTGGCGATCGCATTTCTGGCAACGGTGACAATGCTGGTTCTCGTGTCACGCCGGCGATATCCCTGGTTGTTCGTGGGTTGGCTTTGGTTTGTGATCACCCTGGTACCAGTGATTGGAATCATTCAAGCAGGTGGTCAGGCGATGGCCGATCGCTACACCTATATATCACTTATTGGAATCTTCATCGTCCTCGCTTGGGGGCTGCAGACCATGACCGCGGCATGGCGTGCTCAACAGTTCGGCTCCGAGGCTCAGGCTGGAGTTACAGCTGTCGCGCCGGCTGCTCGGTCCGGCAAACTCACTCCTGCCTTCAGTTGGTTTGTCGTTCCGGTTGTAGTGCTTTGCGTCCCATTAACCTTTCACCAGGCCCGCTATTGGCAAACCAGCGAATCGCTTTGGGCGCACGCTCTGGCAGTCACCCGGAACAATTTCCTTGCCCATATTAACCTGGGGCTCGAATTGGAACGCCAGGGGCGTCTCGACGAAGCGAGCGATCAGTTCCGATCGGCGATTAAGCTTCGGCCCGGTGAGGCCAAGGCTCACGCTAACCTGGCCAACGTCCTCTGCCGTCAGAATCACGTGGCGGAAGGCATTATTGAATTCGAGGAAGCGACTCGCCTGAACCCCAATTTACCGGCTGTTCGATATAACCTTGCAGTTGCTTTGTGTCGACAGGGCCGTTTTGCGGAAGGCATCACTCAATTTGAAGCGGTTCTGAAACTGCGCCCAGGTTCCCCGCAGACACACTTTGAGTTGGCCATGGCACTGCTGGCGTCGCAACGGAGGCCCGAAGCGGTTACCCACCTTGAACATGCTCTGCAACTGCGCCCGAACTACCCCGAGGCACGACGACAACTGCAATTGCTAAAGCAGTCGCCGAACCCATGAAGAAACAATCGAGATTCAGCCTCCGCCATAAACTATGACCGCGCAATCAAAACAGTCCCTGTTTGGTTGCCTGGGTCTTGGGTTCCTGGTGCTAGTGGCGTTTGCACCGATCTTGGCGAACGATTTCGTCAGTTTCGACGATGGCACTTACGTGACTGCCAATCCGCACGTGCAGACTGGTTTAACCTGGCAGGGTATTAAATGGGCGTTTCAAACCTCGACCGCGAGCAATTGGCATCCGCTTACCTGGCTCTCGCACATGCTGGATTGCCAGATGTTCGGAATGCGTGCCTGGGGGCATCACCTGACCAGCGTTCTCTTACACGCCCTCAACACCATCCTCGTGTTTCTGGTGTTCACAAAAATCACCGGCGCAGCCTGGCGGAGTTGGTTTATGGCCGCTCTCTTTGGTTTGCATCCTCTTCGGGTCGAATCCGTCGCCTGGGTGGCCGAGCGCAAAGATGTCCTCAGCGCTTTCTTTTTTGTTCTGACGATTTGGTCCTACTCGATTTATGTGCGCGAGCGACAGGCGCGAAGTCAGTTGACCCCTCGGTTGAATAGGGGCGGGGACGTCTCGTCCCCGATTCAGCAGAGTAGATCAACCACGGGGACGAGGACGCCCCCGCCCCGGCTACAATTAAGTGAGGCGTTACGAGGTCAGCAGGAATCAAGTGGTGGCAGGGCAGGGGCCGCGTCATTTTCGAATGCTCGCGCCTTACGCTTTTATATCATTGCATGTCTTTTCTTCACGTTGGGCTTACTTAGCAAACAGATGCTCGTCACTTTGCCTTTTATCTTGCTATTGCTGGATATTTGGCCGCTGCAACGCCTGCGTGCACTCGGTATTGGAGGAGAGCTTAATCTCAATCCGCCGCAAGCTGCGCCGAAGCCTGCCTCCAGTATCCAAAGGAAAGCACGGCTTGGCCTTCTGCTTGAAAAGCTGCCTTTCTTGGTGCTGGCGGCGTTCTTCAGTTTAGTTGTCTATTTGGTGCAGCACCGGGCAGGAGCAACAGGCATGATCGGCGAGTTGCCGCTGTCGGCTCGCGCTGAGAACGCAGTGGTTTCCTATGTGCGATACCTTGTGAAACTGTTCTGGCCGGTGAACCTTGCGGTGTTTTATCCACATCCTGGGTACTGGCCCGCATGGGTGCTCCTGAGTTCGTGCGCGGCGCTGGTCGGGTTGACTGCCTGTGCTTGGTTGCTGCGACGTACCGCGCCGTACCTGTTGGTCGGCTGGCTCTGGTATCTTGGCAGCCTGCTGCCGGTGATCGGTCTGATCCAAGTGGGACGTCAATCGATGGCCGATCGCTATACCTATCTTCCGATGATTGGCATCGCCATGGTGCTGACTTGGGGCATTTCAGCTCTGGCCAGCAAAGGGCGGGTGCACAAATATGTTCTGACAGGCGCGGGCGTCGCGGCAGTTGTGCTCTGCATAGGTTTCACATTTCGACAAGTCGGCTTCTGGAAAGATAGTGAAACACTGTTCCGCCATGCCATCGAAGCAGTTCCGGACAACTATCTGGCCCATGGCAATCTCGCTGATTGCCTGCAAATGCAAGGCCGCCTGGATGAAGCTTTTCGTGAACTCAACGAAGCACTGCGCCTCAAGCCGGACGACATTAACACGCGCAACAGCTACGGAAGCGTACTGATGCAATTGGGCCGCGTTGAGGAAGCCGTCGGGCAATTCCAGGAAGCCATACGCCGCTGGCCCGGTTTCGCTGAGGCCCACAGTAACCTTGCCTTCGCTTATCAGCGGCAGGGTCACCTTGAACCGGCGCTCGCAGAGTTTCAGGAAGCTCTTAAGTGCAACCCGAATGACTTCCGTCTCCATGTAAACCTTGCGGGACTTTTGCTCAAGCTGGGACGCAACGGGGAAGCTGTTGGGTATTTGCGAGACGCAGTAAAGCTCGAACCGACCGATGCCTCAGTACGCAAGGATCTGGCAGCATTGTTGTTCAACGCCGGACGGCTCGAAGAGGCGGCCGGCCAATTCGAGGCGGCTGCGGCGAGCGCTCCTGACGATGCTGAAGCTCAGGCCAATTATGGCATCTGCCTTGCCCGACTAGGCCGCACGCCCGAGGCCATCCAACATCTTTCCGAGGCATTGAGAATCCGCCCTGAGTATCCGGAGGCCCGGCAGGAACTGCAAAAGCTCCGAGAGGCGGTGAAACCTTGAAATCAAATGCTGAGGGATCCCGCATTGCCTCTACGGCAAAGTGTAATCCTGTTGCGACTGTTAGAAAGACAGTGGATAAATCGACAAGTTCGACGCGTGCCGTTTTCATATGCGCCGTGCTGCTGGTGGTCGGCGTGCTATTGGTTTTCCTCCCTGCCAGGCAGAACGGATTCATCAACTACGACGACGATGTCTATGTGACTGAAAACCTGCACGTGCAGTCGGGTCTAAGTGGTTCGGGCGTGGTCTGGGCCTTCACCAGTTTCAATGCGGGGAATTGGCATCCGTTGACCTGGCTGTCGCACATGCTCGACTGCCAGCTTTTCCAACTTCGGCCGGCCGGACATCACCTGACGAGTGTCTTGTTCCACGTCGCAACCACTTTGCTGCTGTTTGTGCTGCTGCGACGGATTACCGGCGCGACCTGGCGAAGCTTTTTTGTCGCCGCCCTCTTCGGCGTTCACCCGTTGCATGTTGAGTCAGTGGTCTGGGTGGCCGAGCGTAAGGATGTACTCAGCGGTTTGTTCTTTGTGCTTACGGTTTGGTGTTACGCCTCGTACGCCAAGGCGTCTGCACGGCGAGCCACCCTCTATTACTCCCTTACGTTGGTGTGTTTCATTCTCGGCCTGTTAAGTAAGCCAATGCTTGTGACATTGCCATTTGTGTTATTACTCCTTGATATCTGGCCCTTACTTCGCTGGCGTCTTTTTGACGCTGGCGAAAATCGAGCGCAACTCATTCCGCTGAAGCGCCTGCTTTTGGAAAAGCTTCCTTTCCTTATGCTGGCTGTGGTCGCGAGTGTGATTACCTGGCTGGCTCAGCGACAGGGTGGAGCAATTTCGCGGTTGCCGCTCCCCGCTCGCATCGAGAATGCGTTGGTGGCATATGTTCGTTATCTGGCCAAAATGCTCTGGCCATCCAACCTCTCAGTTTTTTATCCCGTGCCCGCTCAATTGCCGCTCCTCGCGGCGGTGGCGGCCTGCCTGCTGCTACTTGGAATCACTGCCTTGCTTTGGTCAATCCGGCGCGCTCGCCCCTATGCCCTGATTGGTTGGCTCTGGTTCCTTGGCACTCTCGTTCCGGTTATCGGTTTAGTGCAGGTAGGCTCTCAATCAATGGCCGACCGGTACACGTATCTTCCTTCCGTAGGCCTTTTCGTAATCGTGGTTTGGGGACTGACGGAGCTTGTCACGATCTGCTGGCCTGCCGGTCAGAGGATTTTGGTTGTTGTCGGAATCTGCGTTCTGATCGCGTCCGCCACGGCAACGGAGCGGCAAATTGGCTACTGGCGTGATAACGGCACACTATTTCAACATGCGCTCGACGTCACCAAACGCGACGCGGTGGCCGAGTTGCACCTTGGCAGCTTTCAGCTCCAGAATCTGACAAACACGGACGAAGCGATCCAGCATCTGGAGGCCGCGATCGAAATCGAGCCGCGGTTGGCCGAGTCGTATGACGCATTGGGCACTGCCCTCTACCGCAAGGGGCAGCGCCAGGAAGCTCTCCGGCAATTCCAACAGGCGGTTGCTCTAAAGCCGGATTATGCGGTCGCCCACTTTAATCTGGCCGTTGTTCTGCAGTCTGAAGGACGGCTGGACGATGCCCTCAAGGAATTCGAGCAAGCTCTTGCGCTCAAGCCCGACTACGCCGAAGCCTGTGGCGCCATAGGTGTGGTTCTCGCTTCTCAGGGCAAAACGGACGCCGCCCTCACTCGCTTCCAGCAGGCCGTCGCGCTAAACCCTAACCTCGCCGTTGTTCACTACAACTTCGGTCTCGCGTTGCTCAACGCGGGAAGACGTGACGAGGCTTCGCTCCATTTCTCCCGCGCGCTCGCATTGCGCCCGAATTATCCGGATGCTAGGCGCCAACTTGAAAAGCTCAAACAATGAACCTGTTTGCTGCTGCGTCAGTGGCAACGCTCCTGTGATTTTGGCCGCCTCAATGCTTGATGGCCCCGCGCCTAAGTTCTTCCGCGATTTTAGCGTGCCGGACTGCATTGGGTTGGTCGCCGAGGTCGTGCAATACCCTCGCCATGCCCGCATGAAACTGCGGATTGAAAGGATCGACTCGCAGACTTTCCTCGCAAGCCGCAGCGGCTTCCTTTTTGCGGCCCGAGCGGTACAGCCACGCAAATAAGCTTGATGCGGCTTTGGGATGGTCGGGTGCGAGTTGCATGGCTCGCTGCGCCTCGGTGATTGCTTGCTCAACGCTGCCTTGCTGGAGAAAGATAGTGCCCAATAACAAGTGCCCATCAGCGTCGTCCGGCGCGCATTCAACCGCTTGCCGGGCGAGGCTTGAGGCTTCTGCGACCCTGTTGCTTTGAGCGCATTCGATGGCTAGTAGTTGCAACGCCGCACCATTGCGCGGGTCATTATCCAACAGTCCTTTAATTTCTGCTACTGCGGCGTCCGGTTGGTTTTGGGCAGCGAAAGTCCGTGCGATTAAGATCCTTGTCTCCTGAGCCTCGCGTCGGATCCAAAAACTCGCATATGCATTCAGCGCCCAAACTGTGAAGACAAAGTAAATGAGCCATTTATACTTGCCCGCTTTCTGGCCCAGCAGTTCCAAACCCTCGGCGCCAAAGGCACAGAGTGGCACGAGCGCCGGCAAGACATAGAAAGCCTTCGCCGCTGCATACGAAGGGACCTTGAGCGCGTAGTAGCCCAGCGCTATGATAGCAAGAACCGCAACCCCTAGCAGCAGCAACGCGTCTCGCGTCGGTCGGCGCCGAAACTCGACCAAAAAGAACAAGACGCCGATTATGACCGCGATTGTTGGTACGAGCGCGAAGAGATATCCAGCCGCCATCAATTCGTAATTCCATGGTGGGCGCACGCGCCAATCCGCCCCGCCGCCAAACAATCCGTCGCCCCATATCGTCGAGTACAGGCCGTCAGGTACGCCGACAAAAGCGCTGTAGAAAGGTCGGGTTAAGCATTGGCCGAAATGACCAAAAGCTCCTGCGGTCCGGTAGCCCGGTTGTTGCCACCAGTGGAATCCGCTTCGAGGATCCCAATTGCCCAGCAAGGGATTGCCAAAATGGATCCCCATCCGGCAGTAATGCCACCCGCATACAGCTATGCAGGCCAGCAGGAACACAAGCAAATGTAGCATCCATCTTGGCGGACCCAGCGAACGAAACTTCCATTCGTGCCAAGCCAACACCGCCAGGATCACTGGCGCTGCTACAAGGGCGGAACTTTTGGTGAGCAAAGCAGCTCCGAGAACCAGTCCCAGCACCGCGCATCGCCTCAAGCTCGTTGGGCCATTGAAGGCAACGCTCCGCAAGCAAAGATAAAGGGCGGCTGCAACCAACGTCGAAGCGAGGAGTTCGTTCGTGACGAACTCGTAGAGGTAAAGGTTGACCGGGAGCAGGGCGGCGAAAACCAATCCGAGAATTTGGGCAGTCGACCTCGTGGGAAATACCAGACGCAAGCACATGAAAACGAGGACAAACGTCGTTATGCCGCAAAGCAAACCGAAAGCGCGCAGCACCATGACGCCGGCATCGCCGGTGGACAAGTGGGCTGTTCTTAGAACCCCGGCTGAAAGGAGATAATAAAGCGGTGGCTGATACATTTCCCACCCTTCGTTGGCCAACGGCAAGGTGCCGTGATCCAGTATGTACTGGATATAGGACAGGTGCTCGGCGGCATCGAACCCGATCTCCTTTGGTAGCAGTCTCAGGTTGTTTATCCCCAAGGCGATCCACGCCAAGGCCAGGATCACCACGCACAGACGTTGTGATTTTTTGGCAGCTGATCTTTTTGCCGCCGCAACCAGCCCCGCCGCAAGCGCCGCCAGCAGTAGAAGGAATGGCCAATTCCTTCGCCAGGAGCCCAGCGGCCGCTCCTGGCTGTAGAGTCGGTTTCCCGGTCTAATCTCGAGCGCAGCTGTCGCAAGCTGTGCCTTCTGCCATGTCCCACCGGCAAAGGACGCGGTCCACGATTCATCGCTGACCAACCCGAAATCCCCTGCGCGCAGTGAGAGCCACAATGATGGCAGCCCGTTGGAGCTGCTAACCGCGACGAACAATTCGTTTGTACCGGACCGAAGCAGTCTGCTTACATCGAACTCCCTGACGCTCTTCCAATCCGTGGTCTGATTCAGCGGTGAGGGGAGTTGTTTACCGTTGAGCCGGACCATAAGTGTTTTAAAGCCAAGGGCCCGAACAGTTGCATTCGGAACCGGCCCAGCCAATGAAAACGTGGTCCGAAATTCGGTCGTCAGTTCCACCGCCGGCAGAGCGTCAGCGTTGGCTGGTGTGGGATAAATGATCCACTCGGCAGGCTTTCTCGCGGGAAGAAAATTAAGGCCGGGCAAGCGTGGGACGCACCAGCACGCTGCAATCATGGCGCAGGCAGCGAGCGCTCCGAAGGCCGCGGTATTTCGAAAGCGGATTCCCAAGCGCCCGATCTCCGCCGGAGTGGGTTCTTGGGGCTCGTTCGACCGCCCCTTTTGCGAGCGGACAGCCATTTGAGTATTTAACTAATGCTTGCTGAGGTCAGCCTCAACTCGCACCAGTTCCTGTTCCTCGGGTGTGTTTGCCTTAAGCGCCAACAAATGGAATGCGCCAAACGTGCTTCCCGCTGTTGTATCAGCCAGGATTTGCTCATAACCTTTGCTTTCGTTGCCGTCAACGACCAGCACATATTTGCCCGATCTAAGAGCGACGAAGCAGAAGTGCTGGCTGTCGGGGCTGAACTCAAATGGACGCAGTCCAATAGCCTCGTACTCTTTGCCCGCTTGTCCGTCCACCACCACTTGCCAATTTGTTCCCTGCTGAGCGACAAGTGCCCAGTGCTTGCTATCGGAGCTGAAGATGATCCCGTGCGCGCCCAACCCGGTGTATTCCGGACTTTCGCGTCCGTCACGAATGGCCATCAACTTCCCGACGCGACCCGCCAGGTAGGCGAAATGTTCGCTGTCCGGGCTGAACACCAGGGTATGGGCAACAATTCCATCGTAGGCTGGACCCGCTTTGTCATCCAGCAGGACTTGCCAGTGATTCGTGCGTTGAAAGGCATAAGCGACATGTCGGCTATCAGGGCTGAATACAAGGCTATTCGGCATGATGCCGGTGTACGCCGGGCTTTCTTTTCCATCAATGATTACCCGCCACTGCGTGCCTTGTAAGCCGCCATAGCCGAGGCGCTTGCTGTCCGGGCTAAAGACCAACAATCCCGGAGCCAACGCATCGAATTTCTGCTGTCCCTGGTCATCGAGAAAAATCTGAAGTTTCTCCCCGCCTGCGGCATAAAGGGTGTGCTGGCTATCGGGACTGAAGATAACGCCTTCCTGTGAAATCTGCTCGCAGTCCTTCGCTTTGCCGTCCAGGACCAACATCCAGTATTCTCCGCGCGGTGCGATGTAACCGGTACGCCGGCCATCCGCGCTGAATCGGAAAGGCCCCATGCCGTCGCAAGGCACGCCTTCGGTGCCGTCCACTACCCAGACGGATTGGTTGCCGCGCAGCGCCGCATAAGCGAAGTGTTTGCTGTCGGCGCTGAAGGTGAACCCGACTTTCGCGATTCGCTGATAGCCAGGGGATTCTTTGCCGTCGAGCACAGCCGACCACTTGCCGTTGAGCCAGGCAATGTACGCCAGCCGTTGGCTATTCGGGCTGAAGACGAGGCAGCCCGGGCCGATGCTGCGATACGGCGGGCTATTGGTGCCATCAAGCACAACGAATTCATTGGTGCGCTGCCGAGCGACGTAGGCCAGATGCTGCCCATCCGGGCTGAAGAGCATATCGCGGACTTCGTCTGCCGGCACTCCTACCACTCCGTCGCGGCAAATCGCCCACTTGCGCCCCTGGCGGACCGCATAGGCGAGGTGATCGTTGCTCGGGCTTACCTTGATGTTATCGAGGGCCGATGTGACCGGGGGTTTGCCTAAAGGTGTTTCTCGAAAAGCGATCGTGTTGGTTTTAGCCAGCATTGTGCCGGCCGTGCTGAGATATAATAGCCCTCCAGCGATTACGGCACGGGTTGGGATCACTTTAAACGTCATGCTCGAAACAGGATTGAGAGGTTAAAGAGACCCATATCCGATGAAAATCAAAATCCTCGTGTCCGTAATTTAAGGGGGCCTCAAAGTGGCGTTAGGATTTGACAGCACAAGGGGCGGCGGGTAAGGTGTCCCTAACAACGTCCCACAAATTCAGAAATGGCTGCGTGGAATCCTGCTCCTATTTCAAATCGAGTGAATCTCAAATCTGTGCGTGACCGAGTGCTTACGCAGGCCTGGACCGCCGCATTTACTCTGATCGAATTGTTGGTAGTTATTGCGATTATAGCGATCCTGGCGGCGATGTTGTTGCCGGCATTAGCACGCGCCAAGGACAAAGCTTACACCGCGGCATGTTTGAGTAACGAACACCAAATTCTTATCAGCCTTCGCATGGCCGTCGACCAAAGCAACGGACGCATCGATCGGAACGACATGGCTGAATGGTTCGCGCGCGAGGTCGGCAAAGTCGGATCGAGCTGGATTTGTCCGTGCGCCCAGGTGCATAATGACAGGCCGGGATACATCGCCGGCTGGGGGCGCGTTGACTCGGCTTGGAGCCTTACGAATTATCCGACCCGCGGCGAATATCGCTGCGGCAGCTATGCTTTAAATGAATGGCTGACGCGCTCGACCAACCAGGCCGCCGCCGCGTATTATTCAGGATTTACGTCCGAGGCCAACATCGCGTACCCCGCGCTGACCCCGGTTTGCGCCGACTCGGTCACGAACCAGGTGATGCCGACGCCTTCGGATTGGCCCGCCCAAAATCTCATTTTGGGTTCGCTGAACACCGGCCAGGCTCCCGCTAATGGTTTGGGTGGCATGAACGCCATGTGTATTCCGCGTCACGGCAGCCGCCCGAGCGCGGCTCCGCCTGTGTGGCCGATGAACTCGCGATTGCCGGGGGCGGTGAATGTGATCTTCTTTGATGGGCATGCGCAAACGGTGAAGCTCGACCAATTGTGGCAATACTACTGGAGTCCCACTTACGTTCTGCCGGACCGGCGCCCCGGATTGTGAAAGCGTCCGCTGGAAACTGCACCAGGCCACATAGGGAAGCGGTCTGAAATCTGTGCCTCCTTACGTCGGCACCCACCGTGAGACTGGCTCCTCGGACCGCCACCTGCATGATTTCGGATGGGATTTAATCGCGATTGCGGTTTTGGTATCCATTTCGTTTTGGTTTGGTTGGTCGCGATTCCGTTCCGGATTGGATTTAGGCGACGAAGGCAATCTTGCGTATGGCGCGGTTCGGGTTCTAGAGGGGCAAATTCCAAACCGCGATTTCGTGAGTGTTCAGCCTCCCTTGGCGTTCTACACGGTGGCCGCGGTGTTCAAGCTTTTTGGGACTTCGTTGCTGTGCCTGCATGCGCTGGGGTTCTGCGTGTTTTTGATCATACCATTGCTCGCCTTCGGGTTGGCCCGGCAATTCAGTGGTCAGGGCCTGGCCCTAATTGCCGCTGTTCCCACGATTTTTTTTGGAATTTCATTCACGCATTTTGTGCCGTATGCCGTTTGGCAGGCCGAAGCGGCAAGTTTAGCGGCGGCAGGATGTTACCTTGCGGCCACGGTCCGTGGGTATGCCCGGTGGGCACTTCCGGCCGGGGCCTTTAATGGTGTCGCCCTTCTGTTGCGACAAGACCAGGGACTCTACTTGCTGGTTGCCACTGGTGTTTATACGGGCCTTTTGAAACTCCTTGGCGGTCCGGAAATTCGGCCAAAAACCCTGCAGCGTGCTCTCGCCTGGTGGTCGACCGGAGTTGCGCTCGTCATTATTCCTTTTGCCATCTACAGCACGGTTACCGGCGCGCTGCCCGAACTGTTTCGGCAGGCGTTCATGTTCCCGCTGACGACTTATGCCAAGACCAGCTCAAGCCCTTTTCCGCCGTTTAAAGACATCTTTGCCGCGCCAACGAACGCTTACATTCTCTTTTATTACCTGCCGCCGGCGGTGGGGATTGCGGCGCTCGCTGGCCTGGTGCGCCAGGCGCTTCGAAATCGGTTTGGGATCAGAGAGGCAAAGCTGGCATTCCTGGTAACATTGTCGGCCCTCTTTTATTTGCAGGTGCTGGCACGTTCAGATTTGCCACATTTACTAATCACATTGCCGCCGTTTTTTGTGCTCGCGGCGTGCAGTTTGCCGTGCGCGCCGGCAGGGACATCATCGGTGGGGACGCCGTCCCCGGCGTCTCAATCTTATCAAGCCGGCCCCGGGTCGATATCTTTCGATAAGGGACGCGGACGGCGTCCCTGCCTGGGCAGTCCCTACCGTATGCTCGTGATGGGGGCTCCGCTTCTGGCGCTCGCGATTCTGCTGTGGCTTTGCCGGCCGCTGGTATTTCAACGCCCATTGCCTGCGCCGCTCACTCTTGACCTGCCTCGCGCCGGTGTACGTGTGCCGGCGCCTGAAAACCTGCGCGATCTGGTCCAAACCGTGCAGCAACTGGCGCCACAGGACCGGTCTATTCTCTGTTTGCCGTACCAACCGATGCTCTACTTCCTGTGCCAACGACATAACCCGACACGGTGGAACTTTTTGTGGCCGGGAGATCAAACGACCGCCGAGCTTTTGACCCTGGTGCAACAGGCGCGCCACGATCCGCCCGCGGCTGTGGTGCTGTTTGAAGAAACTAAGATGCAATCCTATGCGTCCGTCATTTTAGATTACGTGCGCGAAAACTACCGGCTGGCTGGCGATGCGGAAGGCGTGGTCAGGATTTATTTGCCGAAATGATCTTCCCGCCGCGGCCGGTTCTTATTGGTTCGGATCGCGCTTTTTTCGAAAGACTCGGAACGTCGTTTGCTCCTCAGCAGTTCGGAACTGATAAGTATCCGGATCTGGAATGCTGGCGTGGCGCGCGGTGTTGTGGACTGGAATGGTTACGGCGTCATAGTAAGGTTTAAGCAAATTGGGCAATGGACCGGGCACCTGCTCTGCTACCCCGGATGGGCTCTCGGGCAGCATCCACTCCGGTAAAGGATTTGGGATTCCCGGCAAGAACCGGCCGTCCACGATCCGCAGGTGTGTGTAGAATATGAGCGGAAACTCGGGATCGAAGACGAACGCAGCGTCGCTGGGCTTGGCCTCCTGGTTGAAGAAAGCCACCACATCTGCGAACCGATCCGTGTACGGGCAGGTAATTCCGGCCGCAATTCTTGGAAACGTCCAATTCAACTTGTGCTCGCCGCGCCATGGGTAAGCGGTGCCGAAGGCCAGCAGATTGCAGATGCATTGAGTCGCCAGGACCCCCAAGGCTGCGGCGCGCCAACGAATCCAACGGAATACCCAAACGGCGATGAGCAAGCAAGCCACAGGCGCGAGCGGAACCTGATATCTCGTGAAGCGGCCGGGCGCTACTGAAATGACGAGCGTGTACACTGGAATTAGCAGCACGAGCAGCCATTCCAGGCGCCGGATCGCGAGTGTCACGGATGGGTCGGCAGCCTGCGTATCCGTGCGCTCCGCTGCGCCGCCGGTGGCGGGCTTGTCTGAGCGCGATGATGTCTGAAGCCTTTTCGCGGCCGTCCATCCGGCTAATGGCAGCAAAAAGAAAACCCATGGCAGGAAATGGAATTGGAATTCCTGCAGATAAGCCAGGATCTTCCCCAGATGATTTTCCGGGCCGATAGCCGCGGACTGGTGCCAGGGACGCGCATAGGCCAGCCAGGGCGCAGCGGCCACGCCGAGAAGGCCGAGCGCCAAAACCACCCGCCAAACCCAGCGCTTGTTCTGGCGAAACAGGAGCCAGGCGACCGGAAGCAGCACCGGGACATCCGCGGCAGCGACAATGTAGTTGCCGTAGAATTGCAGAGTGAGTGCGCCCGCCGTCGTCCAGGCGCCGCGTCCGTTGCCGGAAAGCAATTGGTACAACCCAAGAATGAACAGAATTTGTGCCAGGACGGAAATGGAATAGTAACGGCATTGCCGGGCATGCAGGATAAAAACCTCGGACGTGCCCAGGAGAATCAGGCTGGCCAATGCAATTCGGTGATCCCTATAAATGCGGTAAGCGAGCCATGCCATCAAGCCCAGGCTGAGCCAGCCGATCAATGCAAACGGCGCGCGCGCGGCCCAGGTTGTCACGCCAAACAGCCAAAATCCGAACGCCGCGAGATATTCCTGAAGCCAGGGTGACCAGGTCCAAATGCCTTGCGCGTTCGAGTCGTTCTGAGCTCCGTAAATCGTGATGCGGTTCAGGCCGTCGAAGTTCCGCGGGATTCCATAATGCAGAACGTTGCGGGCCAGGGTGGCCGTTTCTGCCTCGTCGCCCCAAAGCAAGTGGCTGTCGAGATTATAGAAGAGGAGGAAGAGCCCCGATGCGAGCAGCGCGCCGTAAGAAACAAACAGCCGGAATTTTGAACAACGAAGCAACAAAGGTACAAAGAAGTTTTTACATTAGAAAGAGATTAGGGATTCGGCGTATGCCGTCCTTGATCAGAATCGCGTTGAAGTTAATCAACAGGCCTAAAGGCAGATGAAGCAGTTTTAGATAGGTGATTACCTGGGCTTTGTGGATCGGGGCGATGTCTTCGACGGCTTTTAATTCAATCAATAATCTTTGCTGTAGGATCAAATCAGCACGGAATCCAACCTCAATGAGTTTGCCTTTGTAGTTCAAAGGCACGGGTGACTGTCGCAGGTAAAAAACCTGGCGCAGTTCCAATTCTCTCGCAAAACATCCTTCGTACGCGGTTTCCAGCAACCCCGGTCCAAGCTCCTTATGCACCGCGAACGCCGCGTCTACTGCCAGCCTTGCCAGCTCTTCAATATCTTTCGGAATAACTATAGTTTTCATGGTCCTTCTTATATTTCCTTCGTGATTGTTTTGTGCTTTTAGCGTGTTCGTTCTGATATCAGTAACGATTACCAAAGAACCTTCTCCATGCCCTCCCTGTGATGTTTCAGTTCTTCTTTGTCACTTCGTTACTTTGTTGTTTTTTACTCCTTTCTGCGCGCGAAAACAAAACAGTAATCCGGCTTGGCCTTGCCCGCCGCGAAGGGCAACGGTCCGCGCACGGCTTCGTAGAATGAAGCTCCCAGGGATGGTTCGCTCGTCGAAAAATATCGGTTTGGTTGATATTTAACACTGTCGAGCACGCCCACGACGCTGAGATTCGGAGTGGCGACCCCGGGCGCGCAATTGGGGATGATCACCACATCCTCAGGGCCAATCTCCGGATGCGCCATATCGAGCGGCCTGGCCCCGAGCTTTTCCAGGTAATACTGAAAGCCGCCGTGGCCCTCGAACCAAACGGTCCGCCCGGGACGCTCGTATTTTTTGAATAGATCGCGCGTAACATCGCGCTCGGCTCGCGCAACATTCGAGTCCGCAATTGCCAAAGCCAGGCTCAAAGCGGCTGCCCCGATCAGCGGAAGCCACAAGAGCAATGCATTTGCGACACCTGGAATTTGCATTTCGGGTTTCGCTCCTTGGGGTATGGTTGTTTCTTTTGCGGTGCGCGGCTCCGGATCCAGTCGTCTGACGAGCAGGATTGCCAGCGCGGGGGCCATTGGTAGCAAGCTTCGTCCGTTTACCGTCCAATTGAACAAGGTTACAAACACAAATACCCCCAGAACCCAGAGGCCGAGCAGAACAGAGGCTGACTCCCGACGGTGCCGCAAATCCATAAACGCCAGGGAAAGCAACCCGATTCCGGTCGCGCAAAAAAGGGCCGCCTGGCTTGCGAGAAGCCAATTTAAGTTACCTCCCGCGCGCAGAAATGGTTGAAACGCCGCTGATGTCGGCAGCAGCCAGAGAAACATCACGAACAGAACCAGCGCCAGCGAAGCGAACAGCAAGCGCCGGAGAAGTGATTGGGACGCCGAGGACGGCGTCCCTACCAGCAGCAATGGCAGAAAGAGCAGCAAAGGCAAAAAACAACCGCCGGCGAAACAGAAACCGATGGCGAGCTTATCGATGACGCTCCGATGAGCATTTTCTGCATGGGAATAAACTGCCGCGTGGAAGAAGTGGCCATGCCCGTATAACTTCCAGGTGATCGCTTCATAAGCGGCCACAAACAGCAGCGGGATAATCGCCGCGAGCAGCCACCAATCCGCCTTGCGTGCGCGCCACACCCCATAAGCGACCAGTAAAGGAACCAGACAGAGGCCGGAAAACTTTGCCCAAAATGCCAGCCCGGCTAACACGCCGCTGATGATGAACGCACTCCGATCCTCCCGTCCCAGCCCGACTTCGAACCACTCAAGCGCCCAAACCCACAAGGCCAGGAGCATCACGTCGCACATCAATGTCGTGGCCGAAATCACGAACACCGGCGTGAGGATCGCTGCAGCCGTGGCGAGCAACGGCCGTTGGCAAAACCTTTTGGACAGCACGAACATTCCCCATGCTGTTGCCAGGGCCGGCAGGAGAAACGCCAGATGCAGGGCCGGTTCGCTCCAGCCAACCACAGTGGCGACCGCGGCAAGGTAGTACCCGGCCAGCGGCGGGTTATACGTGTTATCGATCATCGGACTGGCGCTGTAGAACCACCGGATGTCGAAACCGTAAAAGTCGAACGGATACTGTTGGATCTGCTTGGCGGTTTTGAGGAACAAGGTATCGTCGACAAAAAAAGGGCGATTCAGAAAAGGCGCGGCGCAAACGACGGTGAGCAGCAGCATCAAAAGCTTCGGTGGAATCTTTCGGCCGAGGCCAGGAACGGAGGATTCAGAACTCGCCTGCATGGCACGCGGCGGAAAAAACCGTTAAAACGGTTGTGTTTAGGCTTAGGCATCCAGCCACCCCGCTGAAGCGGGGTGTTAATGAGGCTGCAGGTGGTGTTGGGCAGACCCTTGCGTCGGTTCGTGCAAGATCGGGAAGCGCATTCATTTGCGCTCTTTCGGCACCTCGTTGGCCTTTCCCTCGATCTTCTTCAGGTAATCGGCGGCCAGTGGAACTTTTGGGTCCAGCCGCTGGGCCTCGTGCAATTCTTTAACCGCGCTCTCGATTTTGCCATTCTGTAACAGCGCCACTCCAAGATTCAAATGCGCCATCGCGTAGTCGGGCTTGAGGCGCAAGGTCTGCTCAAATTCCCCGCGTGCGGCCTCAACCATCCCCATAAAGGCCAGCTCCTCTCCGAGCGCGTAATGGGCTTCCCAAAAAGCCGGCTGTGCCTTGATGGCGAGGCGCAGTTGTTGGACTGCTTGCACCGGCTTGCCCAGTTTGGACAGCGCCTTGCCCATGTGATAGTAGGGGCGTGGGTCTTGCGGTGTTAGTTGCTGCGCCCGTTTATACTGTGTCAACGCGTGCTCGGGTTTCCCTTCCAAAGCGTCAATATTACCCAGCTCCAACCAGCCTTCGCCCAGGTCGGGTCGCAACTCGACGGCCTGGTGCAAACGCGCTCGCGCCTCCGGGAGTTTGGACAAACGCAACAGCAGCCGGCCGGACTCAAAGTAACCGAGGTGATGTTGCGGAATCAGTTCGCGCACCTGTTCCCACTGCGCTTCGGCTTCGCCCAACTGGCCGGTGTCTTCGAGGAACTCGGCGAAATTCTCATGCAGCCGTTCATCTTCCGGCGCGCGCTGCAGCGCCTCGAGATATACCTGGCGCGCGTTGGTGACGGCGGCTGCGTCCAGGTGTTCCCGGATTTGATTTAGTTTTTTGTGCAGCGCTTCCCAGCGGCTATTGTTATTTGGCTGCGCACTCAAAGGCGGCTGAGTAAAACGTCGCAGCACGTCCTCGAACACCGCGGCTCGGTTCCAGTCGGTCAGGCCCAGGCGGCGCTCGCAGACGTTTTGCGAGGCCCATTCCGAGAGTCTAAACGCCTCCTTAGGTGTCGAAAGCAGCGATTGTGATGGCGAGTTAGCTCCATCCAATTGATTGGTGATGGCGGCGGTTTGTGCCGGCGACGAAGACGCATGGGCTTTTGAATCCGTGCTATTCGATCCTTGTTCCACAAATCCGGCGATCTGTTCCGCCCAGGCCCTGCCCAATCGGTAGTTGCCGTCGAAATTAAAATGAACATGCTCGTAAAAGGACTCCGCGCCAGGTATTCCGACCGGGCTGCTCATGGCCAGTGTCCTGACCGCATCGAAAAACGCCAGGTCCGAGCCGGCGTATTTGCGGCCCGCATCGGCAAGCGTGCTGTTAATGATCGAGTCCGACCGAAAGGGCAGGGCATCGAGATCGCAGGCGCGTTGATAGTGTTGTCGCGCGGCGACGACATTCGTCAGCCGTAGGAGGCATCCGCCGAGGTAGAACTCGATGTCCGCGCGGTCGGGGTCAAGGCTGGCGGCCTGGGCGAAATTCTCCGCCGCCTGCACATAATTGGTCTGCTGCAGCGCCGCGACACTCGCTTTTAGCAGATTGTCGCAGGCGTTGCGGTCCTCGGTGGAGAGACGCGGGCCGGCTACCGATGCAAAAGGAGGTGAATCGCGCAGGTTAACGGCGATGGTACTCATGATAACCCTTGCGCCGCAGCCCAACCCGGCTTTGATAATGCCGTCGAGATTCGCCCGGAAATTGCGATAAACCTGTGCTCTGGACGCGCTGCCAGGCGGAACTCGATTCTCGGTGAACATCTCCATCCCGGCCCAGGATTGACTGGCTGGCTTCCGGAACCGCCTTCCCCATGAACGCAATAACTGGCCCACTCGCGTCTCCTGCAAGGCCAGGCTCATTCGGACAAAAAATCGCGATGGCGCTTGCGGACCAAAAACCGAAGCGGCGCCGAACGGCCCCACCATCTCGTTGTTTCCCATGTAGATGACCCAGAAATCACCCTGGTAGCGAGCGCATTCGCGCGCAATGTCCAGCACCGCGTGCGAATTGATAGCCGTCATTGCAACGCAGATGACTTCGAAATGTTTTCCGGGGAACCGTTCTTCCAGGAGCGCCTGCAAGTAACGTCCGGCGCCGTACGCCGGGCGCGGATCGCCCAAAGCGGCGGATTCGCCCAAAACAAAAAGCCGGCACACGCCTGGCGGTTTTTGCCCCAGGAAGCGTATCGGAGCCGGGCTGCGCGCCAGTTCCGGCGGGAAATAGCGCCACCCGAACTTGTCGTTTTCAACCAGATACTCTTTCCCTCCGATGTGGAATGGCTTGAAGAAACTGGTGGAATAACCGTAACCGCAGAGCCGCAAAACCAATTCCGCAATTATTAATAGCAGCGTCGGACCCAGGATGGCGGCACCCACCCGAAACCCCCAGCGGCGCATTCTAATCGCGGAGTTTTCCTTCTGTGGCAGGGCGTTCGCGACACCGGTCTTCGCGACGCTGGTCTTTTTCAATTTGTCACTGGCCAAAGTTCAGATTGTGTAACCGGAACGCGCTGCAAAAACAAACTGGAAAAAACTTTTTGAAATCCGCTTGACAATTTTTCGGCGGTTTGATAATTCACGTGCAAGCTTGCACACAACCGCGGATCATGTTGGCACCTAACTAACCTCAACCCCTATGAAATATCCCGCCTTGGCGGCTGCAGTCCTGGGCATTCTCACCACTTCAGCCCTGGCCGCCTCCACAACCTGGACTGACACAACCGGCAACCCGCTTTGGGGCTTTGCCGCAAATTGGAACAACGGCGTGCCGAACACCACCACTCCGGCCGTCCTGCAAAACGATCTGACCACTGTTTTTTCCATCGATATCCAGGGCGCCAACGTTCCGACGCTGGGTATTACGTTTAATTCCGGCGCCGGTTCCAGCTCGTTTCTGCTGCGTTCATCGGCAGTTGCGCCTACGGGTTTTCAGATGGGCCCGAATGGCATTGTTAACAACGACAGCCATGCCCAGGTGTTCAACGTGCCTATCACGCTGATCGCGGCCAACGGTTCCTCCGGCGCGGGCGCTTCCCAGACATGGACCGCGGGCTCGGGGAATCTGGTGATCAGCAATACCTACAGCAGCGGCTCCAGCGTGAACAATAATGGCGGCACACTTACGATTGGCGGTTCCTTTGACACGATTTTCAGTTCCAACAGCCGTGGTGACATCACCGGCGCCGGCGGCCTGATTAAAAGCGGCACAGGAAACCTGACGCTTGGCGGAACTAACGCCAATACCTTCAGCGGAGGTGTTACAATTAATGCTGGCACAATCATCGCAGGTAAGGCCAGTGCCCTGGGTAATTCCGCTAACAAGCTGACATTGAACGGGGGCACGCTGCAGGCCAACTACCTGAACCTTAGTGTCGGTGTGCTGAGCTTGCAGGGGAATGCTACCATCGATTTCGCTGGTCCCGGCACTGCCGGCGTCAATAATCTGAGTTTCGCCGACAGCCACAGCCAGGCATGGGCTGCCGGGACGACTCTAACGGTGGCCAATTGGGTGGCAGGCGATTATTTGAATTTCGGCAGCAACAGTGGCTTGACCGCCGGGCAACTCAGCCAGATTAGTTTCGCTGGCCTGCCTAGCACGCCCTTTGCCGGTTTCGATCCGAGCAACCCAGGCCATGTGATTCCGGTCCCTGAACCTTCCGCCGTTGCCATCAGCATTATTGGTGGCTTCAGCCTCGCGCTGGGCCTGGTCATCCGGCGTCGCAGAGATTAAACGGTCTGTTCTTCAACCATAACCCCGATGGCGGGTCTCCAAACGGCCCGCCTTTTTGTCATAACTGCACACTTTTGAACAATCGGCAGGAAATCCATACGCCGGGCGTTCTCTCAGAAGCTACGTCACGGAGTGGATTTCAGCTCAGAGGATCGAGTGTTAATCACTTCGAAAAATATTTGAATTTCGTCACCTTTTTTTCTTGCTATTTGTAACGACTCCGTCTTAAGCTTGCACAATACCTGACCTAAACGGAATGCCAGAAAGCAACCCCAACTGGCGGTGTGAAGTCGGCCTTTTGCCCGGTGGTTCGATTTTTCGTGTCGTCCTGTCGGCTTGTTTTCACAGCATTTCGTTTCGGTTTTCCTGCGGGCTCAAGTTAGTTACTTAGTCGCTACTGCACTGGACACAGCAAACTACCTCACCACTCAACACCCATGAAAAGACACATCAAGCTATTCGGCGCGACGCTCCTTTCCGTCGGATGGACCGGCCTCTTATTTGCCGGCAGCGCATTCTACGGATTCGACCAGTATCCGCCCAACCTCGATCCCGCGCTTTCGAGCGCGCTGATCTTCGGCACGCATAACGCCGCCAACGCCGGCCCCGGCGTAACGAACTTCCAAATCTGGTGCAGCGGCGCCGCGTTGGTAACCGATGGAACCGGTCGCGGCACGAACGGCTTTCCGAAAACCGGCGGTTATCTGTCGATTTCGGACGCCACCAACGGCAATAACAACCTGGTGTTTGTCTTTCCTGATATCGACAACGGTCTGCCGATTCAAGGATTCCAAATCGACATGGACATGCGCGTCGGCAACGGCACGCTCGGCCGTCCGGCCGACGGCTTCAGCATCAGTTTCGCCCGGTCGGGCGACCCCGTGCTGGTTAATGCGACGAACCTGACAGTCGGCGGTTTCGCCGGCGGTGACGGGAGTGTCGCCGCGGCTTTGAACCCGGCCGGCAGCACCGACGTCGAGAACGGCACCAAGACAGGTGTGGCCGTTGTGTTCGACGCCTGGCAGGGCAACTACCTGCCCGATACCCCGCCGGTCAATGGGCCCGGTACCAGCACGGATCGCGAAGGTATTGCCGTCCGCGTCGACGACTCGACCTTCGTTCAATTGAACCTGGTCAACAATCGTAACGAGCGCGATTGCACCAATATCATTAGCTCTGGACTCTCGGCAGGGTTTGTGGGGTCCGCTGCGCAAACGAACTTGAACAATCCCAACTCCGGAGGCGTGGGCGGTCTCAGCATGCAGACGGGCACCAATGCGTTTTTTGCGTCGAATAACGGCACGTGCGGCGCCACCTACGGGAACACCGATACATCCGGTTCGTTCACCAACCTTTACTGGGAACACTTGCTGGTTCGCTTGACCAACATCAGCTCAACTTCGGTTCCTACGAACAACCTCACCGTGCTTTGGAAAGGTGTGCAGGTCGTCAACACCAACCTGGCCGCATTCTCGCCGACAGTGGGTCGCCTGGTCCTGGCCGGCCGCTGCGGCGGCAATATGCAGCACTGCCACGTGGATAACCTCAAACTGGTTACCACGCCGACCACCAACACCTACATCGTAAAGGTCAGTGCAAATCTGGGTGACTTCAATTTTGAATTGTCCGACAACGGGAACTTAACCGTCACCAATGTCCTGCAAGTGAAACTCGACGCCACCGATGTGACGGCGCAGGTCCTGCCCTCAGTATCCTATGTGGCGCCCATTACCAGTGGCGGCTATACGAACCCAGTGTTCTTCGCCTCATTATCGGCTCACGTGGTGACCTTGGTGTGGGAGGATAACCTGGGCAACACCAACATTGGCGCGATCCAGTTCACCACGCCCGCGTACTCGCAATTCCCGCCCCAGTTCGCTTTGCAAGCCAATGCGATTGACCTCAGCAAGCAGGGTGTGCTGATGACCGCGTACCAAACCACCTGGAATAATCCGAACGTCATCGCCTGGACGGATGAAATGTTCGAGGGCCTGCATGGCACAAACCTGGTCAATCAGACGACTGTTGGTAACCCCGTGGTTAATGGGTACCAGGTTTGGAATAATGTCATGGGTTTCTTCAACTACGGTGCCAAGGTTGGCAATATCGCCGCCGGCAACCAGGGCATGTACAGCACCGCCGGCAGCCTTGGCCTGGTAAACGGCGTGGCCACCGGCGATGCGGATTTGACTTCTGTGGGCATCGGCTTGGGCACTTACCCGCAGGATTATCGCCATGACTACTACGACAACGTAGCTCTCGAGATGTTTGGGTATATCTATTTCCCGACCTCGGGCGTGTATAACGTTGGTTTCGGCAACGACGATCAATTCCAGATCACCACTTCACAAAGCCCGTACGATCGCATGGGCACCATCATCGAGGCCTCGGCTGCGGTACGCGTTCCCAACGCCAGCAGTTTGCCGGCTAAAGGGTTTGATGTCCGCAACTGGTTCGTAAGCCAGCCCGGTTATTATCCCATTCGCGTGGTTTGGGAGAATGGTGGCGGCGGCTGCTCGTTCGAATGGTACTCCTACTCGCTGCCGGGCCCGAATACTCCTGGTTTCGGCACGTTCCTGGTCAACGACGTGGCTAATGTCAACAACCCTAATGGGATGGTTCTGCTCCTCTACTACGGCCTGAGCGGTGCGGTAGATACCGGCCCGTATATCAAAGCCGCCATACCTGCGCGCAACCCGCCGCCTTCCAACCAGGCGTACTCGGACATGTACTTCTACTCGCCGATTGTGCTCGATCTTAATGATGGCACAACCGTGAATGGCAATGGCAAGACGATCAATGACAGCACGATCGCGTTGACGGTGGACGGCGTGGCTGTGCCGGTTACGCATACGCGCAGTGGCAGTTCAGTGCACGTCATTCAGACCGGCACGCCCAACTGGAAGAGTGGATTCCACACCAACAACTTCGTGTTCGCCGACCAGAACGGGGCCAATTACACCTATAACTGGATCTGGTCTTGCATCGGCGGCACCTCGGATGGTGGCAGTGTCTCCGCAGTGGATGGCACCAACATGGTCAATACTGCCGCGAATAACGTTGTCATGACCATTCCGTCGTCATTGCAACAGCCGGCTTCTGCAGTCGACACGACGCAGCCCGGACTCCGAGTCAAAGTCTGGCAAACCCCAATGGAAGCAGGCCAGAGCCACAGCGGTTGGTCCGAGGCTGAACTCATGGGCCAGCACGGCTATAACGTAGCCGACCTCAGTCAGGCCTTGCCCGGCGGTTACTTTGTTTGGAGCAACCTGTTCGACTTCCGCTACGACAGTGGCGGCGGTTCGGGTGCCGAATGGAACTTCGACCTTGAAGACAGCACTTCCGTGTCCCTTTTCGGCACGGGCGTCAACGCCGCTAACCCGGTGCTGAATCCGCTAATCCCGGTCTCGGCACAATATGCTCCGCAGTTGCGCTTCGTGTTTTCGGGTTCGAATACCAAGTGCGAAGAATCCGTATACGAGTTCTCAGGTTGGATTGTATTCCCGACATCAGGGCCGTACATCATGAACCTCAACAGTGACGACGGTGTGCGGTTGATGTTCCCGCAAGGCAATCCCATGGGCAAACTCAACCCGGCCACGGTTCCGTATATTACGAATATCGTAATGGAAGCGAACGTCGGTCGCGGTGTTGCCGGTCAATCCGGTGGCATCTATAACGGCGGCACCTGGGCCTTTGTAAACGTGCCGGTGGCGGGTGCATATCCGATCCGCCTGATTTGGTACAACGGCGGCACCGGCGGTGGCCTGGAATGGTCGGTCGTCCAACCGCTGCCGGATGGCCGTGTGGCGCGCGTTCCGGTGAATGACCCAAGCATTCCTGGTTCGTTGAAGGTCTACCAGACGCTCACGAGCGGCAACACGTTTGCGCCGTATGTTACGCACCTCGATCCGGTTTACGACGAGCCGGACGTCTATATGCAGGAACCTACCGTGGTCGATATTGCCGACGGTCCGACTGGCAAGACCATCAACCTGGCAAACGCCAATGTGCAACTCTGGTCGGACGGTCTGCCTCAGAACGTCTCGGTTACGCAACCTTCACCCGGCACCACTCACATCGTGCAGCAATTCACGAACGGGTTCTATTGGGTCAACGGCAACCACACCAATATCCTGACCTACAAGGATACCTCGGGTAACGTGTATAGTAACGTGTGGTGGTTTGTCGCCCGCGTCCCGACCCCGGCGATCGTTTGGGTGCCTAACAGTCTCCGCGTCGATCCTTCCCTGGTGGACCATTCGCAGCCTGGTCTGCGCGTTAAGAGCTACCAGACCGTGGCCGCTGCCAATGGCGACCTTAACCTGGTGGAACAACAGGTCCTGGGCCTCCTTGGTGCCAACCTAATCCCCGTCACTCCGCCTGGCTACGTTGTCTGGACCAACCCGGTGGATTTCTGCGACAACATCGGGCTCAACGGCGCTCATGGTGAGTACCGCTATAACTACTCGTTCAGTAATTATTTCGGCGACACGCTCCAGGGCGGCGGTGGCGCAGAGAATAATAACGTGCACGTATTTGCCGGCTGGTTTGAGTTTACCAAACCCGGCATTTACACGATGACCGTCAACAGCGACGACGGGTTCAAGCTTACGATCCCGTACGGCATGGATCCCTTCAATGAACAGGGCATCAACCTCGGGTTCATTAACGCTGGTCGCGGTGACACCGGCGGCAGCTCCAACCCCTTCAACGGTTCGTCCTCGCCGTCCTTCTTCAACATCCCGCAGGCCGGCGATTATCCGATCCGCCTGCTCTGGTTTAACGGCGGTGGCGGCCTGGCCGTCGAGTGGACCTTGATCCAGCCGCTGAGCGACGGCTCGGTCGAGCGTGTCCTGGTAGGCGACTATGCATCGGCGCCGGACGCCGTCAGGGTGTATCAGACACTGGTGACCAATGCTCCAACAGTCGTCTCCACGGTTCAGGGTGCGAACACCTCGGGACAAACCAACGCTCCGGCCCTGACGCTGGGCACGCAGCCGCAGGCTGTGCTGGGTAACAACTTAGGATTCAACGCCCAGACCAGCTCGCAGTTGCCCAACAACCAGGACTTCTTTATCCAGTTGCGCGACGGTTCAACGGCGATCAATCCGGCGACAATGACTTTGACGCTCGCCGGGGTGACTCAGCCAATCACCGTGACCAATGGCGGCGGTTTGACCGCCGTTTTCCGGTTCGGCACGAATGGGCTCTGGCCTTCAGGCGTCTACGCGCCGCTGATGCTGAGCTTCCAGGATACGGCGGGCCAGTCGTACAGCTATCCCATCGAATGGGTGATGACTCCGTTCTGGGGCACGCTCCATCACGGGTACGACCCGAGTTTTGCGGATACGAACAGCCCCGGGTTTAAAGTCAGGGCTTATGAGGTTGACCCAGCGTATACTTCGTCGGGTACAAACATGGGACCTGTCACTACCTCCAATTTCGCTCCGCCTAACCGAAACTACATTACGGAGCAAATGTTGAGTGGGCTTTGGGGCCCCAATTGGGCCAACCTTGCTCCCACCAACTACGGCGTGGCGTTTCCTGCCGTTGGCGGTCCGTTCTACCACGGGTTCACGGACTTCGGGTACATGGACATCAAGGGCACTGGTCCGACCAATGGTGTAATCAACTTCAACGGGCAATACACCAACCAGGCGGGGAATTTCCAGTACTCTGCTAGTTACCGTTACTTCAACCAGCCAATGCCGGGAATTACCGGCATCGGTCCGACTACTTCCGGCAGTGCCCGCCAGAATGGTAACTGCTTGGAGGTGCTGTCGTACATCTTGTTCCCGACCAATGGCACCTATACACTGGGCGTCAGCAGCGATGACGGCTTCCGCGTCCTGCAAGGCTGGAACCCGCCAGCCAATATTGGCTGCCTGGTGGTCAACAGCCCGGCCGCTATTTCTGGGCCGAAGGCGACGGCCATCAACGTGTTTGAGCCCTCCCAAGGCAACATCTCCATGCCTGTTACCAACCCCATCACCGGCAATCTCGTATTGGTGACCGGCAATTACGGCGCTTCAACCAACGGCGAAGGTTGCGTGATTGCTAATCCTTCTGCTTTGGCCGGCAACATCGCCCTGATGTACCGTTCGATTAACGGCGTATGTTCGATAAATCAGCAGGTCATTAACGCCTACCTGTCGGGTGCCAGGGCGGTGGTCCTGATTAACAAGCATCGCCCGACGACCGACGGTGTGTATAGCGAAGAGTTTACGGTCTCGCCGCAGGTGCCGATCCCGCTGGTTACCATCGAAGAGTCCGATGGCACGAATATCGTGGCTGCTCTGGGAAGCGGTGCTGTGAACGTGACGTTGACTCCGTCGGATTACAGCATCAACCCACCGGATGACCGGTGCCTTGGCCAGACTTCCGTCGGCAAAGGCAACTCCGATTGTAACTTTAGCGTGGTGGTCACGAACGCCCCGGGCTTGTATCCGATCCGTTTGACCTATGAAAACGGCAATGGTGGCGTGAACGTCGATTGGTACTCGCTAACCGGTAACCCGGCGGTTAACGGTGGTCGCGTTCTCATCAATGACGTCGGCTGCACCAACGGTCTGGCGCTGCAGGCCTTCTACAACCTCATGCCGCCGCATGTCGTTGTTAGTGGCAACAACCTGGTTGTTAGCTACGCCGGCACGCTGCTCAGCACCAGCGATCCGACGCTGCCAATCGGAAGCTGGACTACGGTCGCAAGCCCGAGCCCGGTCACCATCCCGATCAACTCGGCGCAGCCGCAGCAATTCTTCCGCGCAGTTTACGCACAGCGGCCTTGAGCCAATTGTAACTAACCTCTAAAACACGAAGGCCGGATGCTCACCATCCGGCCTTCTTTTTTGATTCATCCCGGAGGGATGTCAGACGGTGGCCGGAGGTCGAAGCGCAGCGGAGACCTCCGGGAAAGGTTTGAAATAAATGTGCGCACCCCGGAGGATGCCAGAGAATTCGCTTCACTCGGAAAGCACGGCTGGAAATCAGAACCGGATCCCAGTTGAATCTGCCACCGCTCGCGGGGTGTAAATGGATTCTTCCGCTAAGTTCCGGTGGTCTCCGCTGCGCTGCGACCACCGGCCACCATCTGGCAACCCTGCGGGTTGCTTCTCGCGCCTATAATTCCTCTTGTCGGCTGAGCCTGTTGCTTTACTTTGAGCCGTATGGGCTCGACTTATTATAGCCTGCACTATCATTGGATTTGCGGAACAAAGGAACGCCGACCCTTCATTAAACAGAACTGGCGCTCCCAATTCCATCAGTACCTGGGAGGAACGATTAGGGGACTGGCGGGCGTGCCGCTGAAGATCGGGGGAGTGGAAGATCACACACACGCACTTATCGGTTTGAAACCAATTCACTGCATCTCTGACTTTGTGCGTGAATTCAAAAAGGCCTCCTCGATTTGGGCTTCGGAACAACACGAGGCCGACTTTTCTTGGCAGGAGGGATATACGATCTTTGCAGTGAGCAATAGTGTGATGAGCAAAGTTTCAGCCTACATTGAAAACCAGGAGGAACACCATCGAAAGCATTCATTCGTCGAGGAATTGAAAGCGCTGCTCGAAAGGCATGGAATCAAATACGACCCAAAGTATTTGGTCTGAAGTCTGGTGGCAGTATGTGCACACTCCTGTTGTCAGTTCTCTCGAATGGTGTTTTTTGCGTGTTGGATTCCTTGGGACGAATTCTTTGCCTACAAGCAGTCCCTGGATGTAACCCCTTTGCTTAAATGAAGCAGACGCGATGCATTCATCCCGCAGGGATGTCAGATGGTGGCCGGAGGTCGAAGCGAAGCGTAGACCTCCGGTAAAGCATGCAGTCTTGCACCTCGCGAGGGGTGCCAGAAACTCCCAAAGCGTGGCTGGAAGTCACAATTGCCAGTTGAATCTGCCACCCCTGCCGGGGTGGAATGAACTGTTGTTCTGCTTCCCGGTGGTCTCCGCTTCGCTGCGACCATCGGCCACCATCTGCAACCCTACGGGTTGCCTCAAGGGATCAACTCACTTGCCCCTTTGCTCTTTCAACTTTACCACCACTTCCAGATTCTTCCGCGCAATCTCATCATCCGGGTTCAATTTCAACGCCGCGCGGAAATGCGCCTCCGCCTTGTCGAACTCGCCTTTCTGCAGGCAAATGTTACCCAGGCGTCCTTCCGCTTCGTAATCGTCCGGGTTCAGACGCAACACCTGTTCAAACGCCCGCTGCGCTTCGTCCGTTTGCCGCGTGAGCGCATACAGCGTTCCCATTTCAAACCACGCCTTATCATTGCCCGGATCCGACCGTATCACCGCCCGGAAATGATCCCGCGCGGCCGGGAGCTGCCCGAGCGCGAGCCTGGCCGAGCCCGCTTTTAAATGAGCATCCGCATCATAAGGATTCTCGCGCAGCAGCTCTTCGTTGTAATTAAGGCTAACCTGCGCCAGGTGCACGCCCAGGCTCTGGCCAACCAAATTCCTTTGCTCCGGCACGCGCGGCAACACCATCAACCAGAGCTCTCCCATTTCGTCCGTGCTTTGCAGCCCAAAACGCACGCGCTTCGGCGGCTGGTTGGGATTGTGAACATTCTGCGGGGAGTTATCGTAGCTGAAATTCATCGCCACGGTGGTGCCGCGGGGAAGGAAAATCGGCTTGGCATATCGGTAGTCACCCTGCCAGTTAAAGTCCCAGTCCTTAATCAGCAGTAAATTCTTTCGGCGGCCATCGGGCATTAGCGCGTAACCTTCCATTCGTTTGGCGAGGTAATGCGCGTGCGGATAAATCGAAAGCAAATCGACATCCGCCGGCAATACCAGTTTGTCTTCTACAACGTAATTGCTGTTGCCGGCCGGGATATCGATTTGGAAAACATTCAAGTTGATGCGAAGAGCAGTGTTCGTCGGCTCTTGCCCCCCAAAGTAAAAGCCCACCTCCGGTTGTACCGCCTCCGGCTTGCCGCTAGGGTGCAGATGCATTTGGATCACCAGGTCGGTGTTGGTCGGCAGTACCCAGCCCAAACCGTCCGGCGCAAACTCGGCCATCCGTCCCGGCTGCCAACCCAGCGTTTGCCCGCCGGGCATCTGCGCTGTTTCCGGCAGCGACATGCCGTCAAAACCCGGTGGATCTTGTTTCGCCGCCAGCCGACGGGAAACCCGAGTGGAATCAATCTCCACAAACGCATGGTGCATCACCTTGGGATTGCCCGGCAGGAACTCGATACCTTTGACCACCTTGCGTTCGGTGGTCGGTATCGGTATGACCACGTTTCGATACACGTCTTTCCCTTCCGCCGGCAACACATACGGCTGCGGAAGTTTTACGATCAAATCAGGTTTCCCTAGTGTCCATTCCTCTGTCCAAACCGGCTTCGGCGGCAGATCGGAAGCGTTGCCTTCGGGCGCGCCGCCCGCGACCCAGCTTTGAATCGCCGCGATTTGTTGGGGCTTGAGGCTGCGGTCTTCTGCAAAATCGCCGTAACCCTTTTCCGGCAGCCAGGGCGGCATGAAGCGTTTGCCAACCACTTCTGCCATCTGCTGCGCCCGTTTCCTCACATCGGCGTAGCTCAACAGGCTGAATGGCGCTGCCTGGCCCGGTCGATGACAGACGGCGCAGTGCTCGAACACGAGCGGCGCGATATCCTTGTTAAAGGTCAGGTTGTTCGTGGTGGCCGGCTGAGCGGTCGCCTGGAGCACCAGAAACATGGTTACCACGGCGGCTAACAAACCAGCAGCTTGCTGCCGAAGCACACCATCGCCGAAATCGGGCCACGGCGAACTCACCGCAACTCCGTTTTCTCCGTGATGTAGCATCCAATCGCTTTTTGCGCCGGTGGCACTTGCCTTCCCTCCAGCACCGCATTCAATACATCCTGCAGATCATGCCTTGTGGCCTGAGGACGCTCCTTGCCGAAATCCGCATACCGATCGTCGATCCTGCCGTGATAAACCTCGGTCCCATTGGACAGAAAAACCGCGACCTCGGGTGTGACGGTCACGCCTGCGCGTTTTACCAGGCGGTGTGCCGGATCGCGCAGCGCCGGCAGGCTGAGATGGTATTCCTTCAGGTGCCGCTGGATTTCCGCCGGTGTTGTTTCTTCATCGGCATAGACCAGCCACCATGCTGTTTTCTGCCGTGCGAAGTTCCGATACATCCGCTCGATCTCGGGCGCATACCGATTTGAAATTGGACAATCCGGGCGCACAAAAACCAGCACGATGGCCCGGGCACGGTTATCATTCAGTGGGTGGACGGGTCGGCTTTTCAGATTTAAAACTTCCGATGCCGCATCAGCGGCGTTTGATTCGTTTGCTGCGGAACTGACTTTGTCGGTGGCTCCCGCGCATCCCCCTGCAACAAGAATGCCGCCGAGCACAACCAAATGAGCCAGCCAGACCGACAGGCTTTTGGCCGCGGGGAAGCTGGGGTTTACACCTTGGCTCATGCCCGGAATCATCCCAATAAATCGAGCTCGGCTGCAACGCCAAATTAGAAAAGCGCCTTTACTAACCAGCCCGCCGAAATTTTTTTCCTTGCCAATCATACCTCTAATTATCATTATCAGCGACGTTAAGCCTGAAGTACGACGATTCGGAGATCGTCGCGGCAAGGGAAAGACTGAAAGGGAGGCTGCATATGCTGAGGGCGTCGTATACTTGTTGTTTGTATAGAACCTTTAGCTAATCCCACCGAACCACCGAACCGCACTCAACTCATCAAATACCAACCGTATGTGCAGGACGTGACACACACGTTCCGGGTAGTCGGGGCCAACGCGCAAGTGACCGTCCCCCCGCAAGGCGCCGGGCAGTTTTTCCGCCTCCTGCTCTTCCCTTAAGCCGGGTTGAATTTGATCTAAATTGATCCAGTCAAGCGAAGGCCGGGCGCGAGCCCGGCCTTTGCCTTTGGCTAATGGGTTCCATGCTGGAATTCAATAAAGTCTTGGAGATCCCTCAACTGCCTGGTAGGGACGCCGTCCCCGGCGTCCCCATCCACATCTCGCTCCCCGCTTTCAGCGCTTACCTGGCGCCACTGCATTCGTATTCCCAACCTGCGCCCAATGGTTCGTTTGTTGCTGATCGATCAGTTTCAACTCGCGACCAAGGTGGTACAGTGTGCGGGCATTGGCACTAACGTAGATGAGCAACAGCGCGAGCAAGGTCAAAACGACGATGACCGCCATGCCCGAGTGGTTGTTTCTTTCGAGTCGAATCTTCATGGCGTTGCAGAATTGGGCGGCACCGCCAGGAATGTAAACAAAGGACGGATGCGGCCGGGCTTCACGCTTGCCGTCGTGCGCGGTTGCAGTTCCAGTTCCCAGCGCCAGGCGGTTATCGCCCCGCGATGATCCGCCTGCATCTCTGAAACTTTCACGCGCTCAAGGAACCTGACCCAAGGCCCATCCTCGACACGGCGATAAACCACGCCATCGGCATACCGGTAAGCAACGCGCTGGCGTTTTCCCTGAAGAACCAGTGTTCGGGTTTGCGCGTCCGTCTCGAGCCGAACCGCACGGTCGGCCAGGCGGACGTCGCCCCGCCACCGTTCACCGGCTTGCATGGCCCGAGCGATATCGTCAGCGCTCCGCCGCAGCGCCACTGAATTATCCAGACAATGATAAAGAGCGATGTAGCCAACTGTCATCAGCACCAGCAATGCCCCGATATAAATCAATGCTTCATCGAGCAAATAACCGCCGGCCAGGTTATTTCGAGGGCGGGATTTCATCGAACTCTCACCTCCCGAACGACGGGTCCGCCATGCTGCTTGAGCGCTGGATGCCACTCCAGCCGAATCAGCTCAGATTGCACCGTGAGCCGGAATTGCCCGGGCGGCAGGTTCGTAAGCGCGCGAGCGTGCACCGCATAATTCTGCACGCCGTTGCTGAAAGATCGCCATTCACCGGCGGCCAGGACTTCCAGTTCCCCGTCCACGATCTCCATTGCAACCGCTCGCTGATACGAAGCGCGCGCGTAACGACGCTCGGACATAATCGAATACGCCAGCGGGATGATGACGCTGATGAACAACGCCATTGCAACCATCAGCTCGATCATCAACCAGCCGCGTCGGCGCACGCAACGCCGTCGGCTGAAGTCACTGTTGCGCCGGGTCACCATAGTGTGGCTTCGTTGACAATGCGGATTATCACCAGGAACAGGCCAATCACGAACCCGCCTACGATCACGCCATTGAGCAGTACGAGGCAAGTGGTGGCAACCTGCGCCGCAGCTTGTTCCAGTTGAAAAGCCTTGGCGTCCAAAGCCTCGTGCCACGCGTTAAGCGCCTTCACGAAACCGGCTCCGCGCAGCGCATTGGCCAGACGCCAGTGCAACTCACCCGAGTTATCCACAAATCGGATCGCTTCCGGCAGTTTTACGCCTTCTTTCAGGCGCGCCACCGCGGCACCCGCGCGGCGAATGAACACGCCATTGCCGGTGCTTTCTGCCGCGAGTTGAACGGCTTCCGCCTCGGGCACGGCGGCTTCCAATAAAACGCTCAACATGGCTGAGAAATCCCGCTCCAGACGCTTGCGCCGCCAGGGAAGAGCGTAGTGAAATCGGTCCAGCCAAAATCCTCCTCCGGGCAAGGTCATCTCAATCCAGCTTCGCAATCGGGGCCCGCCCAAGTAAGCCACAGTCAGCAACCAAACGAAGATCAACATCGCAACTTCGAGGGTTATTGCCAAACCGTTGGCCCCCAAAACCAAGCGGGTGAATGCCGGCAGCACCGCCCCTTGCGTCATCCCTTCGAAAACAGCCACAAAGCTCGGAAGCACCTTCACGCGCAGAACCAGCGGCACGGCGATCATGAATGGCGTGGTAACGAACGTAAGAACGATCAAATAGTTCAAGGCGGCGCGAACGTGTGATATGCCATCCCGCAACTGAAGCCGGCACGCCGGCAGGATTTTCCCCACATCCCCCAGCCGTTCGCCTGCTTTCAGCATGGCGACCAGTTCCGGCGTCAGCAGCCGGGGAACCCGGTCCAGCGCTCGTCCAAGGCGCATGCCTTGGGCAATATGGCCAGCCAGGAGTTGAAACCTTTTGCCGAGCGCCGGGTCACGGCTTGCCGCGGCATCCGAAATGGCTCCTTCCGGCGTGCGTCCGTCTTGCAGGCCGCGTTCGAGTAAGTCCAGAAAGAAACGCGCGCGCTCGGTCCGGCGCATCGGCAGCGTAAGCAGGAAATACAGAAGGTAAAGGGCAGCTACGATCGGCACGATGCCGAGCGTAACATAAATGGCAAAGGCAGCGAGCAGCCAGGCAATGCCGCCAATCGGGTCGGGCGTCAGCAGGTTGCGAAGAATCTCCAACATAGCAATCAGCCGCCCATATCTCCCAGCATGTTCATCAGCCGCACCAAAGCCTGCATCAGCGGCATGACTTCCCAGAGGATCATTTGGCCCAAAAACAGGATCGAGACCGGCAGCGCGCCGTAGAGCAGCAACTCGATCCGGTAATTCGCCCGGCCCTGGTACAAGTCCGCTGCTTTTTGAAAGCCCGCCGCCACATCTTCACCGCCTTTGTTGACTATCCATAAGAATAACGGCGGGATTGGCCCGGCCATTCCCGACCACTGGGCGGGCTTGCCGTGCCCGGCCTCAACCAACGACCGCCACCGGGCCAGCGTCAGTTTCGCGGGCGATGCCGCTTCGAGGTTCTCAGCCAGCGCCAGCGCCTCGGGCAGCGTCGTCCCGCTGCGCAACATCAACGCAATCGCGGAGGCCAATTCCGCCAGGCTCGCCTCTTTGAATCCCGGCAGTCGCCATCTTAAACGCGCACGCCAACGCGGCGACGCAACCATTACCACCAGGAGCGCCAGCAACACAAAAAGTATCGCGGGAGGAATCCACATGCTTGCCAATAACACGGGTGGCAAACTGAACTGCTGCATGAACCCGGCCAGAAAGTGACCGAACACAAACGATAACATCACCGTTAAGCCCAGGGCTGCCACGACCACGATCGCCGGATAAACCATCAAACCTTTGAGCCGCGTCCAGAGCAGGTTCAGCCGCCGATAATAATCCGCCAGCAGGGTCAGCATCCCGGGCATGTCGTTGCTTCGCGCTCCGGCTTCAACCATTCGACAGTAGAATTCGGGCAGCTTCCTGCGCCCCAATGCCTCCTTGAGCGGCAAGCCTTGCCCCAGGTCCCTTTCCAATGCTTCAACCTCTGCCCGCAAAGGTCCTCGCTTCATGCCTGAGGACAACTGCTTCAAGGCTCCTTCCAGCGGGATGCCATCGCGCAGCATTCCCGCCAGTTGTTCGTTGAAGAAGGCAAATATATCGTAGTTCATGAGAACTTTAGATCTGCTATTCCTTTGGACCGGGCAATGTCAAGATCGTCACGTCCTGCTTGCCAATTGGTCTTCCGAGCGCAGAATATCAATATGACTCAGCCCGAGCCGCCGCCAGGCGGGTCCTGCTCAGTACGCAGATGTTCGCGGCAACGCAATGGCTTCACCCTCATTGAGTTGCTTGTCGTGATTGCTGTCATCGCTATCCTGGCTAGTCTGCTGCTCCCCGCGCTCAATCGTGCCAAAACCAAGGCGGAAGGCATTTACTGCTTAAACAACCTCAAGCAAACCATCATCGGCTGGATGATGTATGCGGAGGATAACGGCGGTCGATTGGCCGAAAACCGTGGAGCTACTACCACAACAAATGCCTACGTAACGGGCGTTATGAAATGGGATTACGGCGGCCCATGGCCGGACAACACTAACACGCTTTATCTCACCGGCTGCCAGCTTGGACCTTATCTGGCTAATAACTTTAGAATCTGGAAATGCCCTGCTGACAAACTGCCCGGCGTATTCGGGCCGCGCGTCCGCAGCATTTCGATGAATGAGTTCGCCGGCGACACGGACAATATAAGCGGCTCACTGAATCCGGGGTGGAAGCTCTTTCTTAAGTTGTCCGACATTACGTTGCCCGGGCCTTCAATGTGTTGGATCCTTCTCGACGAGCACCCTGACAGCATCAACGACCCGCTTTTCTCGGTCATTATGAACGGCACGACCTGGACTGATGTGCCTAGTTCCTTGCACAACGGAGCTTGTGGGTTCGCTTTCGCTGACGGCCATTCGGAAATCAAGAAATGGCTCGACGCAAATACCATCCAACCCGTGAGGAAGATTAATCCGTGCGCTGCCAACGGGAAAAGTTCGCCGCGCGATATGGTTTGGTTGCAACAGCACACCAACGGCAGGTAGAGCTATCGAGAAGGCGCGCTTAATTCGCTGCCGCCGGGGATGAAGCCGGCGCTTTTGATGCAGGTAGGACTTTGGCCAAAGCGTCGAGCAGCGCATCCCCGCGCAAGTCTCGCGCAAGGATCTTGCCTTCAGGATCGATCAGAAACGTTGTGGGAATTCCCATCACGGCATACTTGCGGGTCAAACTATTCTCCTCGAACCCTTTTCCTTCATACACCTGAGGCCAGGCCATTTTGCGATCCTGCAGAAAGCCTTTGAATCGTTGCTCGTCTTCATCCAACGTGATGCCGATCACATCGAAACCGCGGCCATGGAACTGGTCGTAGGCTTTCATTACGTAAGGCAACTGGATCTGGCAAGGCATACACCACGTCGCCCAGAAGTCGACCAGCACTACTTTGCCCCGGTAATTGGCCACGGAAATAGGTTTGCCGGCGAGGTCCTTGGCTTCGAAATCCGGAAATTGAGCGCCCGGCACCAATTTGCGCTGAATTTGAATAATTTCGAGCTGACCCTGAACCTGGGCCACCATCGAATCGGCTTCCTTTCCCAGGGGCGTTTCGGGAAAATCGCGCTTGAGCTGATGCAGCAGTTCTATCCCCCGCTCCGGTTTGCCCAGCACTTCGACGTAAAGTTTGATCTTGGCGAAAAGGATCTGGGACGCCCCATCGGCTTTTTCTTGCTTATACTTTGCAACCAGGTTGTCGAACTCGGTGATTTCCGTTGCCAGATTTGTTTCCGCCATTTGCCCGGCCATCAGCTTGGCATTGATCTTCCCAATCACCGCCTGCACTTCCGCCAGCCAATTATTCGTCTGCGCACCGCTGATTTGCAGAGTATTGGTCTGGGTATCATTAATTTGCGCTCGCAGCCGCTCGGGCAGACCTAGACTAAGAACGGCCGTCAGAACCACGAAAAATCGAAAGCTCACAGGTGACTCATGTAAATGTAGCACAACTTCATCCCGTTATTAGATGCGACCGCAGACTATCCGATAGAAGCGACGGCCTCGCAAGTGATTTTAGGCCGCACTTGCAGCCGTTCCCAGTCCGGTATTGCCATCGCCCGCCGCGCCTCTATGATCCGCGTGGTGACACAATCCTTATGACCGATGCGGAGCAGACAATCGTGACTTATCTGGCATCCAGCCCGGAATCGCTTTTTGCCCGCAAAGAGATCGCGCGCCGCGCGGTGCGCCGCCAGGTTTATGAAGAAAACCCGCATTGGGCCGATGCGGCCCTCACGTCACTGGTGCAACAGGGGATAGTTGAGCAAAACGATCAGGGCCTTTTCCGGCTCGGTAAGGATGCTCTGCTCAAATAAGTTGCCGGCGTGGCTGGAGCGTGCCTTGTCCGCAACTGATTTTAGGCCACGTGCCCGCATGCGACGCGATCACGATTTGTTACCACCATAGCCGTATATGCCGAACAGGACGCGTCTGGATCGGGCGCTGGTGGAATGTGGACTTTGTGCCAGCCGGGAAAAGGCCCAACGCGTAATCATGGCCGGTGAAGTGCGAGTGAATGGTCAGGTCGCTCGCAAGCCCAGCGAATGGATAACAACCAGGGATGAGCTTCGCCTCAATGCGCCCGAGCGTTTCGTCAGCCGTGGAGGATTCAAACTCGAGCATGCGCTCAAACACTTCAAACTGGAGGTAGCCTCCAGGACAGCGGTCGACCTGGGGGCTTCGACAGGAGGTTTCACCGATTGCTTGCTGCAGCACGGCGCCGCCAAAGTGTATGCGGTGGATGTCGGGCAGGGGCAACTGGCTTGGAAACTGCGCCAGGACCCGCGCGTCGTTGTCATGGAAAAAACCAACGCGCGAGCGCTCACGCCGGCGGATTTTCCGACTCCGTTTGCACTCGTCGATCTGGTAGTCATTGATTGTTCGTTCATTTCACTAACAAAAATCGTTCCCCCCGCGATTGCATTGCTGTGTCCATCCGGTAAAATCGTGGCCTTGATCAAACCGCAATTTGAGGCCGGCAAAATCGAGGCCGACCGCGGCGGCGGGGTCATCCGGGACACGCGGATCCACGAGCGCGTGCTCCGGGAACTTGAAAGTTTTGTGAGCGGCTTGCCGGGTGTGGTCTGGCGCGGGACGACGGCTTCGCCTATTCTCGGTCCGGCCGGCAACAAAGAATTTTTGGTGTTAATTGAAAAGCCTTGCTGAGCAAATCAAGCGGGTCGGTTTGGTTGCCAATTCGGAGAAAGTGTCTTGCGCCGCTACCGTAACACGAGCGGCGGCCCTTATCCGCGCGGCAGGTCGAAAGCTATATAGCGACCTGGCTACCCAGCCATGGGCCGGACGCAATGTCACCACCTGCAAGGACACTGCCAGCCTGGCTCGGCAAGTGGATGTGCTCCTCGTGTTCGGCGGTGACGGCACGATGCTGCGCGTCGCGCGAGAAATAGCAGGCTCCCGCACGCCCATCCTCGGCATCAACATCGGCAGTCTCGGATTTCTCACGGGCGTTTCATCTGATGAAATGGCACCAGCGCTCAAACGCGTTTGGCGCGGGGAATTTACCTTTGAATCACGCATCTTGCTCGAGGCCACCGGCCGGTGCTGTGGCCGGATGGTCCGCCGAACAGCGCTCAATGATATTGTGATTAGCCGCGGCATCGCCTCTCGCCTGATTGAGCTCGAGGTCCGCGTCGACGGAGATCCTTTGACCAGCTATCGTTGTGATGGCTTGATTCTCAGTTCGCCCACCGGTTCCACCGCTTATTCCCTCGCGGCTGGTGGCGCGGTTGTTTTTCCAACGGCCGGCGTGATCGAATTGACACCCATCTGCCCGCACACCCTCTCTAATCGCTCCTTAATCGTTCCCATGACCGCGCGGCTGGAAGTGCGCGTGATTACTTCGAAACCGGCGACGATCCTTAGCGCCGACGGCCAGGTCGTGAGCGAATTGGCGGCGGGCGATCGCCTGACCATTCAACGCAGCCGGCGCACGGTTCGGTTGATGCACATGGAAGGAAGCTCGTTTTGCGATACCCTTCGCCGCAAACTCCATTGGCGAGGCGCCACTTTATGATCCCATGGTTCGCCTGAAAGACATCGCGGAGCGGGCGCGGGTCTCGGTCATGACTGTGTCCAAGGCCTTGCGGGACGAACCGGATGTCTCTGCCGAAACGAAGACCCGTATCAAATTGCTGGCTCAGCAGATGGGTTACGTGCCGGATTCGATTGCCCAAGGCTTGCGCAATCGCACCACGCGTCTTTTCGGATTGCTGATTCCATCGCCGGTCGAACCAATTTTTGGTCGCGTAGCGCTCGCGTTAGAAGAACGCGCCCACGAAATGGGTTACGATTTGCTGCTGGCTTATACTCTGAATTCACCCGAACGGGAGGAATCCTGCCTACGGCGTTTCCTTTCCCGGCGCGTCGACGGGCTGTTCCTCGCCCCGGTCTATCGCCTGGGTTCCGAAGCGCGCATTTATCAGGAAATCCAGGCTCGCAAGATTCCCACGGTTCTGCTCGGGCATGCCGCACCGTTTTGCAGTCATTTTACGAGTGTCGAAGGCGATGACCTGCTCGCCGGATACGCTGTCACCCAGCATCTGCTGAAGCTGGGCCATGAGCGCATTGCGTTCCTTGCCGGTCCGCCCGCTACCCCCTGGGCGCACGAGCGTTTCGAAGGCTACCGGCGCGCGCTGCGCGAAAAGGGTCTTGACGTGGACGACCGGCTTGTCTTCCAAGCCGGACGCACGACCGAGGAGGGGGCCAGGGCAGCCACCCAAATGATTAGCGAAATATCGGACGCTACGGCCATTCAGGCCGTCAACGATTCGGTCGCGATCGGAGCTGCGGAGATACTCCTCGGTCAGAATGTAAAGATCCCTGATGAACTTTCGTTGACAGGGTTCGGCAATATCACGGTAAGCGAGCACTTTCGGGTTCCGTTGACCACAATTAGCCAGCCCAAATACCGCCTGGGCATGGCCGGAATGGATGCGATGGTTCAGCTTCTGCGCGGACAGCGACCAGAGGCCAAAAGACTCCCGGCAGAATTGATCGTACGGGCCAGCAGCGGCACCGCTCCTGCTACATCTCCTCTAAAGCGTCCGAAAACGATAGACACATGATAGTATGAAACGAGTTCTGACCATCGCGCTAATCGTTGTGGGGGTTGTGGGTGTCCTGTGGATGGCTAAAGGTTGGACACTGCGCCGTACAGACGAGAAAGTCGCCAAATTCAACTCCGATTGTGATAACCTCATTCTCGGAATCCAACAATACAAAGAATTCGTCGGGACTTACCCGACCGGCAATAACTCGCAAATCGTAAAAGCGCTGCTCGGCCAAACGGACAAAAAGGTGCTTATCCTTGCTGTCCGTCGCAGCGAACTGAACGATAAAGGCGAAATTGTCGATCCCTGGGGCACCCCGCTGCAATTCTATTTCTCCCATAACGAGGTGCTGATCCGCTCCGCCGGCCCGAACAAGGCCCTGGAGGACAGCGCCATCGCCGGGGCTGACGATCTTTTCCGCTGCGCGCGGATGGATAAGTAGGATTAGTAGATACGCGGACGAACAAGGCGCCGGGCGTGTTCCACTCCCGGCGCTTTCGTCTCTTCCGGATTAGCGACACAGAATAAGACCGGCTGCGCTGTTTCGTTCACCGCTTTTCTGCACTCGTTCAACATCTCAGCCACGCGGCAATAAACATGCCGTTGCCTCCGTAGTCTTGCGGCCAAAGCTGCAGCCGGCCTGATTTCACTGAAGCTTGCGTCAGAGGATTCAGAATCAGCAATGGCCGAAAATCTCCGAAGGCTTTCTCGAACGCATCGGCGACCGCTGTCGTTTCCGAATGTGTCAGCGTGCATACCGCGTAAATTAGCTTGCCTCGGGGCTTGACCGAGGCGCTCGCATGAGCCAGGAGCAGCTTTTGCAAATCAGCCAGTTCCTGGACATCTTCGGGAGTTGTGGTCCAGCGCGCGTGGGGGTTGCGATGCCATGTGCCGACGCCGCTGCAAGGCGCATCCACGAGCACCCCTTCAAAGCGCGTTTTAGTCGGCAGCTTGGCTCCGCCGTCCCAGGGCGCGACACGGTAATTGAAAACTTTAGCTCGGGCGGCCCGGCGTTTCAGGCGTTGCAGCCGCCACTCCGCCCGGTCGCTAGCCCAAATCAACCCGCGGTTCTGCATCAAGTCCGATAAGTGCAGCAATTTACCGCCTTCGCCGGCGCATGCATCCCACCAGGTCTCACCCGCTATCGGAGCGCAGATCAGGCCCACCACCTGTGAATTCAAATCCTGCACCTCGAACTCGCCCGCATGAAACTCGGGCGTTCGGAAAAGGTCGTCGCGTCCGACATATTCGATTGTTTCCCCTGGCGTTCCGCTTGGCCGCCGTGTGTGGCGCAGTCGTTTTGCCAATGGCGTGCCCTTGCCCGGTCGGGCTCTCAACCAAAGTTTCGGCTCGGACTGCAGGGCCCGCACCCAGGCGCCACTTACTGGCATTTCGGATCGGACCCAAGCGGGCACCGAACATTCAATCAGTTCCTCGTCCGGGAACTTTTGCGGCTCGCGCGCGTAATGATCCGCCATCTCCATTCCTTGCCGAATTTGATCTCGCAGGGAACCCTGCTGTCTGGACCATCCTCGCCACCGATAATACGCAAACACTGCGTGCGTGATGGCGGCGGCATCCTTCGGCGAGAGCCCGCGCTGTTCTTTAAGCTGTTGCCGCAACACTGAATCGGCCGGGTGCTCGCGTTCCGCCTTCTTAATGATCCGCTCAGCTAGTTCCAGCAGTGTGGAAGTCACGATTCCCTCTTCGATCCAGTCGTTCGTGGATGAGTGCTATCGATGTGGCATCAACCAAATACGATGCCTTGCGCCAAAGGCAGCTCCTTGGAGTAATTGATCGTGACCGTCTGTCGGCGCATATAGGCCTTCCATGCGTCGCTGCCGCTTTCCCGTCCGCCGCCGGTCTCCTTCTCTCCGCCAAACGCACCGCCGATTTCCGCGCCGCTAGTCCCGATATTTACGTTGGCAATGCCGCAATCGCTGCCGCAACTTGATAAAAAGCGTTCGGCCTCGCGCAAGTCATTCGTAAAGATCGCGGAGCTCAGGCCCTGCGGCACCTCGTTATGCCAGGCAATTGCATCTTCAATTGTTTCATACCCAATCACGTAAAGAATCGGTGCGAATGTTTCTTCGTGAACCAGTTTCAAGTCATGCCGCGCCGCTACCAGGCAGGGGCGCACGTAACATCCTCCGGGGAACTCGCGGCCTTTAAGCGGTTCGCCTCCATACAGAACTTTGCCTCCGTCATTACGAATGTTTTTCAAGGCGGTCTGCATATCCGCCACAGCTTTCTGGTTGATGAGCGGACCCATCAAGGTGTTCGCCTTTGCCGGATCGCCGATATGCACCTGTTTGTAGGAGTGGATCAATCGCTGTGTGACCTTTCCTAGTATTGACTTGTGGACGATCAACCGCCGCGTAGTGGTGCAGCGCTGGCCGGCTGTGCCAACAGCTCCAAAGAGCACGGCTCGCAAGGTCAGGTCCAGGTCTGCGGTGGGGGTGACGATGATGGCGTTATTGCCTCCCAGCTCCAGCAGCGACCTGCCTAAACGCGTGGCCACCCGCTCAGCCACGTGCCGGCCCATCCGTGTCGAACCGGTGGCGGAGATTAACGGCACGCGTCTGTCACTAATGAGTCGTTCGCCGACGGTTGCGCCGTCCCCAATCACAAGGCTAAAAATGGCCGGGTCAACTTTGTTCTCACGGCAGACGTGTTCGGCGATCCGAATTGTGGCGATCGCCGTGAGCGGCGTCTGGCTTGACGGTTTCCAGATCGTCGCGTCGCCGCACACCGCCGCGAGCGCGCTGTTCCACGACCAAACCGCCACCGGGAAATTGAACGCAGTGATGATCCCCACCACGCCAAGGGGATGCCATTGTTCCAGCATCCGATGCCGGGGTCTTTCCGAGGCAATCGTTAGCCCATAAAGCTGTCGCGACAAGCCTACCGCAAAATCGCAAATATCGATCATCTCCTGTACTTCGCCCTGGCCTTCAGCGATGATTTTGCCGGCTTCGAGCGTGACCAGCCGGCCCAGGTCCGCTTTGGCGGCCCGCAGCGCATTCCCAAGCTGCCGCACCACGTCGCCTCGGTTCGGCGCCGGCAGCGCTTGCCATTTCTGGAAGGCAACCTGTGCCCGTTGAACGACTTTTTCGTATTCCTCTGCGGTCGCGGTCCGAACGGAAGCTAATTCCCGACCGTCATTGGGCGATACGCTCGACAGCGCTTTGCCGCTGCCGATCCATTCGCCGCCGAAGACGCCGTGATTGATTTGCTTTAGGCCGAGTCGCTTGAACAGCTCCTGATGTTTTGTTGTTTTCATGCCGGTTGCTTGCGCTTGATACAGTGCCGCGCAAAAAACCTATCCAACCGAAGCCGGATCGACAACCCTGTAGCCATGAAGTATACCTACGAACAACTAGCCGGGATGATCGACCACTCCCTCTTGCATCCCACGCTGACCGATCGTGAACTGGAGAATGGCTGCGCTTTGGCCGCCAAATACAAGGTGGCTGCGGTGTGCATCAAACCTTACTTCGTTCACCGCGCAGCTGAGTTGCTCAAGAATACTGGCGTGAAAGTCGGCGCCGTGATTGGTTTTCCGCACGGCAACAGCACTACCGAATCCAAGCGGTACGAGACGGAATTAGCCTGCCGAGACGGCGCCGTTGAGATCGATATGGTGATTAACCTCGGGAAGGCGTTCGGTGGCGATTTCGCTTATGTTGAACACGAGATCAAGACGGTATGTGATCAGGCGCACCAGCTTGGCGCTAAAGTCAAAGTGATTCTCGAGAATGATTATCTCACGCAAGGTGGCGCTGGCCTCGGCAGTGACGCCTTCAAGCGCAAGCTTTGCCAAATCACAGAAAAGGCCGGGGCCGATTGGGTCAAAACCTCCACAGGTTACGGCTTCGTGAAGGGCGCGGATGGGAAATACAGCTACCAGGGAGCGACGGAGGCAGATCTGAAACTCATGCGCGAAAGCGTTTCGCCGCGGGTGCAGGTCAAGGCGGCGGGTGGTGTCCGCGATTTGGACGGCTTGATGCGCGTCCGCGACTTAGGTGCCTCGCGCTGTGGCGCCACCGCCACCAGCGCCATTCTCGACGAATACCGCCGCCGCGCAGCCTTGGAGAAGTGACGCAGTGCTTTTAATTCGCCGTCGACCCGCTATATTGGGCGGCTGTGTTGGTTCATTTGCTGAAATCCAAGATCCACCGAGCGGTCGTAACCGCCGCCAATCTCGATTATGAGGGCAGCCTGACCATCGACCCGGAGCTGATGGAGAAGGTCGGCATGCTGGCCTATGAGCGGATCCTTTGCAGCAATATGGCCAATGCGGCTCGATTTGAAACCTACGCCATTTCCGGCGCGCGCGGCTCAGGGGAAATCGTGCTCAATGGCGCCGCCGCACACCTCGGCAAACCCGGTGACCGGCTAACCATCATGAGCTTTACGGAAGTCGAATCAGATAAAGCCAAGTTCTGGCACCCGCACGTGATCGTGCTCGGCGAGAAGAATGCCATCATCAATGAGCGCGGGATTTAAGTCTTTCAGATCCGCTGGCAAACTTGCTTCATGACACCGACAGCTTTACCGATGTCTTCGGGTTTAAGGTCGAGCACCGGCCGCAGCCGAATCGATCGTTCCCCGGAACGAATCACCAGCAAGCCCAGTTCGTAAGCGCCTTTCCAGAACGCGTCGCGTCGCGCTCCGTCCGGCAGATCGAATGCGAGCATCAAACCGCGGCCGCGCACGGCGGTTAGCAGCGGGTACCGTTGCGCCAGTTCCTTGAGCTCACTCAGCAGCGATTCCCCTTGCACCCGCGCATTTTCGACGAGCTTTTCCTGCTCGATAATGCGCAGGTAATGCGTTGAGCGCACATAATCGGTGAAGTTACCGCCCCAGGTCGAACTGATTCGGCTAGGCAGCCGGAAACAATTGTCTTTGACCTCGTCCAGCCGCGGGCCCGCCATCACGCCGCACACTTGAATTTTCTTCCCGAACACGAGCAGGTCGGGCAGCACCCCAAAATGTTCGCAGCACCATGTTTTGCCGGTGATGCCCATTCCGCACTGAACTTCGTCGAAGATGAGCAGGATGTCGCCCTCGTCGCAAATCCGGCGCAACGCCTGGAAGAATTCGCGGCGAAAATGGTTGTCCCCGCCCTCGCCCTGAATCGGTTCAATGATAATGGCGGCAATGTCCTGCCCCTTTTGAGCGATGACATCACGGATCTGCTTTTCCGCGGCTTGTTCGCTCGCGCGGACGGCTTCGCTCCGTTTCGGTTCGGGCAGCCCAAAATCCAGTGCCGGCGCAGATACGCGCGGCCAGGGAAATTTAGGGAAATGCAAAATCTTCCTTGGATCGGTATTAGTCAGACTGAGGGTGTAACCGCTGCGCCCGTGAAAAGCGCGTTCGAAATGGACGATTTCCGTGCCGCGCTCGCCGCGTCCCGCGGCCAGGTTTTTGCGCACCTTCCAATCCATGGCGGCTTTCAAGGCGTTCTCGACCGCCAGCGCGCCACCCTCAATGAAGAAGTAACGATCGAGCGGTCCCAACCCGGCCACCTGTGCGAACGTGTTTACAAACGTTGCGAGCTGGACCGAGTAAATGTCCGAGTTGGCTACTTTCACCTTGGCGGCCGTCAGCAGGTCCGTCTGGACTTCGGCTCGATCAAAGTAGGGATGATTGTAGCCAATGGGTTGCGAAGCGTAGAAACCGTAGAAGTCGATGAACTCGCGGCCAGTAGCCGCATCGAAAAACATGGAACCTCGGCTTTTCTCGGCATCGAATACCAGCTTGAAACCATCAACAAGAATGTGCTGTTGCAGTTCAGTGATGACGCGCTGCGGTGGAATCACGGCTGGTGCCGGCGAGACCGTTGCTCGTCGCCGGGCCGGTTTCCGAGCTCGTACAATGCTTTCCATATCCTTGCGCCGCGACTGCGGTGCTTTGCCCGTCATTGTAGACATCGCTCAAGGCGGGTTCAAGTTAAACGCCATTCCTAATTTTCGGTTCCACATCCACTCCGGTTTGCTAACTTTCGGTCGTGAAATCGACTCGACTCTTTATCGCGCTGTCTTTTGCTTTCAGTGCCATCCCGTTGTTTGCCGCTGAGCTGCGCCTCGGCATCATCGGTTGCGACACTTCCCACGTGACCGCGTTTACCGAGGCACTTAACGACCCGCAAGCCAAAGGCCACGTCCTCGGCGGCAAGGTAGTAGCTGCGTTCAAAGGCGGCAGCTTCGATATCCCGAGCAGCGCCTCGCGTGTCGACGGTTACGCTAAAACTCTGCGGGAAAAATATGGCGTTCAATTCTACGATACTATCGACGAACTTTGCCAGCATGTGGACGCCATCCTGCTCGAGAGCGTTGACGGCCGGCCCCACCTCGAGCAGGTCAAACCGGTGCTCAAAGCGCGAAAACCCGTCTTCATCGACAAACCTATGGCTGGATCATTGCGGGACGTGATTGAGATCTTTCGCCTCGCACGCGAGGCCAATGTGCCCGTTTTCAGTTCCTCAGCCTTGCGTTTCGCCACCAACACCCAGGCCGTGAGCCATGGCGGCCTCGGCCCCGTTAGCTATGCCGAAACCTACGGCCCGTGCGAGTTGGAACCGCACCACCCGGATCTCTTTTGGTACGGCGTTCATGGCGTCGAGGCCTTGTATACCATTCTTGAGACCGGCTGCGAAACTGTTCAGCGGAGCGCCACGCCTGACGGAAAAATCGAGGTGGTCGGCATTTGGAGCGGCGGGCGCGAAGGCGTTTACCGCGAAGACAAACAATTCCACGGCGTGGCCAAAGGGGAGAAGGGCGAAGCGCCGGCGGGATCATTCGATGGCTATTTGCCACTATTGGCTCAGGTCATGAAATTCTTCGAAACCGGCATTGCGCCAGTCAAGCCCCCGGAAACCATCGAGATCTTTGCCTTTATGACCGCCGCCGATGAAAGCAAGCGACTGGGCGGGGCGCCGGTTAGAATCAGCGACGTCCTGCGCGACAACGGCGGGGCTGTGGGGAAGTAGGGGATTTAAGCCGTACGATTCAGTAGAAGGGAGCGCGCCCGCCCTCGGGCGTAGCGGTTGGCGCCTCGCCACCGCATTCCTCCTTCTCGATTTCTGCTCACCATTTGGTGAGCTTGGGCCAATACCAACCAACCGGCGAGGGCGCCGGTTGCCAGCGCCCGGGGCGGGCGCGCTCCCCGAAGACGACTGCATCGTTACGGTTAAGAGCTTGGAGTTTTGGTCCTTGCGGCGAACCAGCGTTTTTGGTTGTGTCTGCTGCCACCAAAATACGACCCAAACCAATGGTACACATAGTCTTCTTCTCGTCACTTCTCGCCATAGCCAGTTTGTTCGCCCTGCTTGAAATCCAGATCGAGGGGCCGCACGGGTGGGCGGCAACGCTGCCGACCTGGCGGATCGATAATCGCTGGACACGAGCGTTTTACAGCGCCAAACCGCTTACGGGATATCATCTATATACGCTGCTCTTCTCTCTGGCCGTCGTGCACCTGCCGTTCGGCCTGGGCCTGACGCCACTGACGTGGCACGCCGAGGCCCGCGTCCTGGCGTTCTTCGTCTTCTTCTGGATTCTTGAAGACTTCCTTTGGTTCGTTCTTAACCCGGCGTTCGGCCTCAAACGCTTTCGCCCCGAACATATCTGGTGGCACGCCCCCAACTGGTGGTGGCTTATGCCTCGTGATTACTGGATTTTCACTCCCGTTGGCGTTCTTCTGTACGCCTGGAGCGTTGGATGGAAAGGAATCTGTGGTTAAACTGAATCGTTGGCTTAGGCGGCCCCAGCCTACTTGAGCTTGAGAAAATTCTTCAGGATCTGACGGCCATTTTCGGTGAGGATGCTTTCCGGGTGGAACTGAACGCCCCAAATCGGAAGTTGCTTGTGTTTCACGCCCATGATTTCGCCCTCGTCGGTCTCAGCCGTGATCTCGAGGCACTCAGGAAGGGTGTCGCGCTGAATTACGAGCGAATGGTAACGGGTTGCTGCAAACGGATTGGGCATGCCTTCAAAAAGGTCCTTTCCATTGTGTTTAATCAGCGAGGTCTTCCCATGCATCATGCGATAGTTCACGATGACGCTGCCGCCGAACACGTGGCCAATGCATTGGTGTCCCAGGCATACCCCCAAGGTCGGGATGTTTTCGCTGAAGTTGCGGATAATCTCGTTGGACAGACCTGATTCCTTCGGCGAGCACGGGCCGGGAGAAATCAGGATCCGGTCCGGATGCAGCGCGCGGATCTGGTCTAGCGAGATCTGGTCATTGCGATGGACCTGCATTTCCACCTGCATTTCGCCCAGGTATTGCACCAGGTTGTACGTAAATGAATCGTAGTTGTCGATGACCAGCAACATTTAGGAACAAAGTAGTCGAAACAGTTAAAAAATAAAGCCGACAGCGCAACGAAGCGCCGGAGTTATTGCTGTTTTTTGTGGGGCCGCTTCCCTCCGGGCTTAAACAGCTCGAGCTGCGGTTCTTTGAAGAGATCGTAGTTTTTTAGAATCCGGATGATCTGCAGCAAGTCGGACTTCTGGTAGTTGCGATTCACCTCGGTCTCGCGAACGAGGTCGGCCAGCATGGTATGGAAAGGAATGACGGCATCGATACCCTTGGATCGGAGCAGGTTGACGCTTTGTTCGCGGGCCTGCGGTTCCTGCGGCAGAGCCGGCACTACCAGAATCTTCAAGGGCGCGCCTTCCTTGCCGAAAGCACGCGCCGCCTGTTTAAACACCTTCGCTTCGACAAATCGGAAAATCTCCGGTGAATGCGCTAACTGACCGGAGCTGAAAGTTTGGGTATGCCAGCCCTTCACGACGACGATGGCGCGCTCCACGAACGGTAGTTCGGACGAACCCAGGACAAAGGGCAGGGGACTGCCGGAGGTCTCGGGATGCGGATTGAGCACAAAGAAATCGATATCGTCATCCTGCTCGTCTCGGGTCTGGCCGATATACTTGCGATGCTGACGCACCAGGAATTCGTGCAGCTCGAAGTATTCGCGGACAATGGTTTCGCTGACGGCGGCCATCTTAAGAATGTTGAGGGGTGATGGTTGAGGGGGGAGGGCCGGTGAGCGAACTGAGCACCTGGTTCAAAACGACAGCCGGGACTCGTTGACCGATCAAAACTTTGCCGATACGTTTGGCGAGAACAAATCTGATCTCGCCCCCGCTGACTTTTTTATCAAGTTTCATCGCGGCAAGCAGTTTGGTTTGCTGCGTGGCGCTGAGCCTTAAACGGACAGGTAATCCTGCGCGTGCTAGCAACGCGCAGATGCGTTGGACGTCACGCTCGGCCAGACCAGCCAGTTTAGCCGAAAGTCGGGCGGCAGCCACCTGCCCCAGGGAGATGGCCTCGCCGTGCAGGTATTTGCCATATTGCGATGTGGCTTCGAGAGCGTGACCAATAGTATGCCCAAAATTCAGGATCGCCCGCAGTCCGCGCTCGGTCTCATCTTGCCTGACAACTTCCGCTTTAATCTGGCAGCATCGGGCAATCACGGAGGCCAGGATTCTCGGTTCGCGCTTTAACAATTTCGGCAATTCTCGTTCGACTCGAGCGAAGAGTTGGGCGTCGTAGATGATACCGTATTTGATGATCTCGGCCAGGCCGGCGCGATACTCGCGCGCTGGTAGTGTCGAGAAAGCCTCCAAATCGCATAAGACCAGCCGCGGCTGGTGAAAGGATCCCACCAGATTTTTTCCCGCGCGGAGGTTTACGCCCACTTTGCCGCCGACTGAGCTGTCCACTTGCGCCAGCAAAGTCGTAGGCACCTGCACGAAGGGAATGCCACGCAAATAGGTGGCCGCAACAAAGCCGGCCAAATCGCCGACCACCCCGCCCCCGAGCGCAACAATGAACGATTTGCGCTCGAGCCGGGCAGCCGCGAGTTGATCGTAACATGCCTGCACCGTCTTGAGGCTTTTGGCAGTCTCGCCCGCCGGCACGACAATGGGCACGCACTCAAAGCCCGCAGCCGTGAGGCTTCGTTGAGCGCGCCGTGCGTAAAACGGCGCCACATGGCGGTCGGAAATAATCGCGCACCGGCTGCCCAGCTTCAGCTTTGCGCATTCCTCGCCTAATCCGTCGAAAATTCCGGTGCCGATTTTGATTTGATAGCTACGATGCCCGAGCGGCACGTTGACGATGTGCACAACGGGAGAATAAGGACCGAACTATGCTTGTCAAAGCCGTAAGCAATGGGGATGCATCGACAGGGAAATCCCTCAATGGATCAACTCAAATGCAGCCGTTACTCCTATTCTCGATCCTAGATCTTACTTCTATCGACCAGGAACAGGATTACGATTAGAGGGAGAGGCGCAGTCTCTATGTGCTCTTCGGCAGGGGCAAGGACACAGCGAAACGCGACTCTTCAAACGCAAGAACGACCTCGGCATTCTGCATGCCCTGCGCTCGGGCATGGTCCATCGCTTCAGCACTGTGTCGAAACGTCTGTGCTTCCTCCGTCTCCGACGTCCATTTTTCGGAGTCCCGGAAATAAAGCCCGGTGTCCAGATCGCGCAATAGTACACGCATAGTTTAATGTTCTGGAATCCCGCGCAGAAGACAATCGCCTGCTCTGTCGCGGTGCCAAGCTGGTGAGGCCCCCCGGTTGGCCCTACTTCCGGGTCGCTCAGCTAACGGGGCGCATTATGTTGTGGGTCATTCGAGGAACACCACTAAAAGTTGTTGGAATTTATTCACAATCTGTTCACAAAAAAAGGCGAGCTTGCGGCTCGCCCTGAGAATCTTGGGGGCGCCGAGGGTGGCGTCCCTTGCTAATGGTTCCTGCCTTACCCTACTTGGGAAGGCTCACGGCTGCGATCCGGGCCGCGATCCCCGCCCCCTTGATCCCCGCCGCCACGGGGCCCGCGATCTCCGCTCCCTTGATCCCCGCCACTACGGGGCCCGCGGTCCCCGCCACGCCGATCTCCACGGTCTCCACCCCGCCGCTCGCCGCGATCTCCGCCACGCCGATCCCCACGGTCTCCACCCCGCCGCTCGCCGCGATCTCCGCCGCGATGTTCACCACGGTCGCCCCGATCACCACGATATTCACGCTGTTCACCACGGTCGCCGCCTTCACTGCTGCGTTGCTCAGAGCCTTCGCCGCCTTCAGGTGCTTCGCCGGACATTTCTTTATCGCGGTCGGCCATGGCCGCTTTACGGGAGAGCCGCACGCGGCCTTTCTCATCGACTCCCAGGCACTTAACCTGGATCTCGTCGCCCAAACGGACAATGTCTTCGGTCTGTTTGACACGGAAGTTGGCCAATTCGCTAATGTGGACGAGGCCGTCTTTGCCGGGCAGGAATTCCACAAACGCGCCGAAATCTTTTATCGTAACAACTTTGCCACGGTAGATCTTGCCGATTTCGGGTTCCGCGCTCATGCCCGTGATCGCATCGCGCGCGATCTTCATTCCCTCCTCCGAAACGGAGTAGATATTGACCGTCCCGTCGTCTTCGATATTGATTTCGCAACCCGATTCCTCGACGAGCTTCTTGATATTCTTTCCACCGGGGCCGATCAGCGCCCCGATCTTATCAGGGTTAATCTTCAACGTCTCGATGCGCGGCGCGTATTTGCTGAGCTCCTTGCGCGGAGCCGCCATGGTCTTGGCCATTTCAGCCAGAATGTGCGCCCGGGCAACGCGCGCCTTTTCGACCGCCTCGGCCATGAGCTCTAGCGGAATGCCGGGCAGCTTAAGGTCGAGTTGGAATCCGGTAATACCTTTTTCCGTGCCGGCGAGCTTGCAATCCATGTCACAAAACGCGTCTTCCCAGCCGATGATATCGGTCATCAGCTTGGAGCGGGTAATCCGGTTCTGGTCATCGTGCTCGGTGCAAAGGCCGACGCTGATGCCGGCCACTGGTCGGATCATCGGCACACCGGCGTCCATCAGAGCCAGCGAACCGCCGCACACTGTCGCCATGGAGGTCGAGCCATTGGACTCCATGATCTCGCTGGTAATGCGGATCGAATAAGGATACGTGTCTGTCGGCACCATCGGTTCGAGCGACCGCTCGGCCAATGCGCCATGCCCAATTTCACGTCGGCCGGGACCGCTGATGCGGCCCGTTTCACCGACTGAGAAATTCGGGAAGTTATAGTGGAGGATGAATTTCTTTTCGCTTTGGCCGCCGGTATAGGCATCAAATTCCTGAGCATCCTCACCGGTGCCTAGTGTGCAGAGCGTCATCGCCTGCGTTTCACCGCGTTGGAATAACGCCGAACCATGGGCGCGCGGCAATAGCGAGACCTCGCTGTGAATTGGCCGGACGGTATTCAAATCACGTCCATCGAGTCGTTTGTCATGGTTCATGATCAGGTCACGAACCGATTCCTTCTGGATGTAGTAAAAGGCGTCTTTCAGGACAAATTCGGTCACTTTTTCCTCGCCGAATTTTTCGACGAGTTTCTTGCCGATTTCTTCGGTCAACGCCGAAACCGCGCCCTCGCGGGCCAGTTTGCCGGGCGTGAGCAAAGCTGTGACCATGCGATCGCCGGCGAGCGCTTTGGCTTCCTTGAGAATTTCCTCAGGCACAATATTGAGGGTGATCTGGCGCTTGGCTTTCCCGGCGCGAGCGGCGAGATCTTTCTGCATGGCAATCATCGGCTGGATGGCTTCCTGGCCGAACTTCAGGGCGACATTAAAATCGGTCTCGCTGATTTCCTTGGCGGACCCTTCATACATCACCAGGTCGCGTTCGTTGCCGACGTAGACCAGGTCCAGATCGCTGTCGCACATTTGGGTGTGCGTTGGGTTGGCGATGAACTGGCCGTTGACGCGCCCGACACGGACTGCGCCGAGTGGCCCGGCCCATGGAATATCACTGACCATCAGGGACGCCGAAGCGCCAACAACTGCGAGCATATCCGGGTCGTTCTCGCCATCCGCGCTGAGCACAATGCATTGCACCTGCACTTCGTTGTACCAGCCTTTCGGGAACAACGGGCGGATAGGCCGGTCGATAAGCCGGGAAGTGAGAATTTCTTTTTCGGTCGGGCGCCCTTCGCGTTTAAAATAGCCGCCCGGGAATTTTCCAGCCGCAGCCGCTTTCTCGCGGTAGTCTACCGTCAGCGGGAAGAAGTCCTGGCCTGCCTTGGCTTTGGCGGCGCCTACAGCCGCTATGATTACGATGGTTTCGCCGAGTTGGACGGTTACAGCGCCGTCAGCTTGTTTGGCGATTTTTCCTGTTTCAATAATGATCTGCTTGTCCCCAATGGGGGCGCTTGCTTTTTCTGGCATAATGTTGTTTGCGCCCCGCCGCCACCGAGCAACTTCAGTGAACTCCGAAACCATTCGGAGCTGAATGAAATTTCCCAGGGCGACGGGGCTATGTTCATAACGCGATTTGTGTGAGTCGGTAAATGAGCCGCTCGCGTCTTCCGGCTCAATTTAATCGAAATTCCCTATTGCGCACGTGCCGGTGTTGAGATTACGGGCATGTGGCTGTGTGAGAGTTACTTCCGCAGCTTGAGTTTTTTGGTGACGGATTGATAACGGCTGACGTCGGTCGTCTGCAGGTAATCGAGCAATCGCCGGCGCTGGCCGACCATCATGAGCAATCCACGACGGGAGCTATGGTCCTTCTTGTTCTTTTGCAAATGCTCGGTCAGGTGATTAATCCGTTGCGTGAGCAATGCAATCTGCACGTCAGCCGAGCCAGTGTCCCGCTCATGAAGCTTGAAATCGTTTATTGTCTTCGTTTTGGCTTGCATGTCTTCTGTTCAATCCAGGCAATCTTGTTCTTTATATAATCGGTAAATTCTAGATGGGGGTAAGGGCCCTGTAAAGACCTTTTCCCCGGCAATTTCGTTCGCTCGTTCGGAGTTAGGACATTCGGTTACTCATGGTGTTTTCTTGTGGAGCATCCGCCCAAAGTGTTTTGACTCAGCGATTCGACCTTTACATTCTATGCTTCGCAATGCGCGCTCGAATCGTGTTGGCCTTGGTATTCGGTTTGCTCCTGCCGTCTTTCGCCCCATGTGCTCCCGCACCCGTGCCGGTCCGTATGGTGTCGCTGCACGATTGTTTCGAATTGGCCCTGGCGAGGAATCTCGATATTCAAATCCAGCATCGTTCCACCGAGTTGGTCGCGGCCGATCTTCAGGGTGCCTGGGGACCCTACGACCCCATCTTCAGCTTTGGGGCGCAGCATGCTTACCAATCGATACCCGGCGACTTCGATGCGCGGAAGTTTAACCCCTACCTGCCTACTGAACTCACAACCGACACCCTCGGCCCAAAATTGTCGGGCAAATTGCCTATCGGCTTGAGCTATGATTTCAGCGGCTTCGCTCGCAAAGATCAGGCGCGAACCGATTTCACCTCCGACCCGGAAGATGCGGCATTTTTTCCCGGCGGCATCCGTGACACGAACAACTATTATGCGACCGCCGGTCTGACAGTGCAGCAGCATCTGTTGCGCGATTTCTGGATCGATTCAAGCCGCGAACAGATCCAAATCCGGCGCAAGGAACTGAAAATGTCCGAGCAGGCTATGCGTTTTCAAATTATGAAGACCCTGCTTGCTGTCGAGTTGGGCTACGACGATCTGGTCACCGCGCGTGAAACCGTCCGCGTCGAGGAGAAGGCCGTGGAGCTTCGGCAGCAACTTGTTGCCGAAACCCGCCGCCGAGTCGAGGTCGGCGATCTGCCGCCGCTCGATAGTGCCCAGGCTGAAACCCAGTTGCAAAATTCGCTCACTGCGCTAACGGCTGCCCGTGAAGCACAGGTTGCCCGCCAGGATACGTTGAAGAGCTTGCTGGGCGATGACTTCGAACAATGGGCGGATGTGGATCTTCGTCCGGCAGATGCGATTCTCCTGGTTTTGCCGGCCGAGCTCAATCGCGCCGAGTCTTTTGCCCAGGCCCTCAAAAACCGCCCCGACCTTCAGGAAGCACGCCTCGCCGTTCAGCGTAGCGATGTGTCGGTCCGATTTCGATTCAACCAGCTTTTCCCCAGCCTCGATATCAGTGGGCACTTCGGCGGGAATGGGGTCGATCCAGATTTGGGTGGGGCAATCGACCAAACGTTTGGCTTTCATGATCCCGACTACTTCTACGGCGCAGTCCTGACCTTTCCACTGAGCAGCATGGCGGAACGCGCCGGCTATAAGGCCAGCAAAGCAGCCAAGCAGATTGCCGAGCTTCAGCTCAAAAAGGCCGAGCAGGACATTTTGCTCCAGATCGCGGATTTGCTGAATCGCGCCGAGTCGCGTTACGCACAGGTCACTTCGACTCGACAGGCACGTGTTTACGCTGAAAGCGCTCTCGATGCTGAGCAAAAGAAACTCCAGAACGGTTTCTCGACCGCTTTCTTCGTCCTCCAGTTGCAGGAGACGCTTACCGCCACGCGCACGGCCGAACTGCAGGCCGTGGCTGACTACAACAAGATTCTTGCCCAGCTTGCGTTTGCACAAGGAGCAACGCTTGAGCGCAATAAGTTAACCTTGGACGTGAAGTAAAGCGGTTCGGCTGGCAAGACCCGCGCTCGCTTCTCGATCACGCGGGCCTTTCCTCAATCATCCTCCAACGCTGGCCATTTCCTCGTTGGTGGTGACGTTGACAATTTTGAATTGCTCCGCGTGCATGGCCGGATCGGCACGGAAGGAGAGTTTGCCGAAATACCGTTTTTCCAATTCGATGAGGAGCTTTTCGTCCTCAGTGCGCAGACGTTCGAGAATGGTTGGATGGACGACAATGCGAAGTTGGAAATCCGACTCATCGCGGGTGCGTTTCTTGAGGATTTCACTGAGCTTGCGCTGGATCTCGACGCTCATGGTGAGAGCACTTTTGACCTTGCCACGGCCTTTGCAGTAAGGGCAATCATCATAAACCGCGGCGTGGACACTTTCGGAGTGGCGCTGGCGCGTCATTTCCATCAAACCAAGCTGGGAAATGGGCAGGATGTGGGTTTTGGCTTTGTCGCGTCGCAGAGCTTCCTTCATGCGCGAATAGACCTGCTGCTGGTCGCGGCGCTGTTTCATGTCGATGAAATCGAGAACGATGAGACCTCCCATGTTGCGCAGGCGCAGTTGCCGGGCGATTTCGTCGGCGGCTTCGAGATTGACCTTGAGGATCGATGTTTCCTGGTCTTTGCCGCCTTTATGACGGCCGGTGTTAACGTCGATGGCGACCAGCGCTTCAGTTTCATCGACGACGATATAGCCGCCGCTTTTCAGGTGTACCTGACGGGAGAACGCATTCTCCAACTGGCGCGTGATATTGAAGCGATCGAAGATAGGTTGCGGATCCGTATAGAGTTTGACTTTGTCGGCGGAGCGCTTCGAGATCTTCGATATCATGTCGCGCATACGATCGTAGGCCTTCTGATTATCCACGACGATGCGCTCGACATCTTCCGTCAAGAAGTCGCGCACGGTGCGCTCAATGAGGTCAGGTTCCTGGAACACGCAGGTGGCCATGGCCTGGTTTTTGATACGGTCCTGGATTTGCCGCCATTCTTCCAGCAGCAGCGCGAGGTCGCGCACGAAATAGCGCGTTTGCTGGCCTTCGCCGACGGTGCGCATAATGACGCCCATACCTTCGGGAATGGAGAGCTCGCGCAGGATTTTTTTGAGGCGCTGGCGTTCCTGCTGATTCTCAACCTTGCGCGAGATGCCGCTCTGGTCCGAGTTCGGGAGCAGAACAAGATAACGGCCGGGCAGGACGATGTTGGTGGTGACGCGCGGGCCTTTGGTGCCGATTGGACCTTTGGTTACCTGGACGATGATGTCGCTGCCGGGCGGATAAACGCGGGGGATATCCTTTTGGGTGATCTTAGGCTTCTCGCGCCGGCGATCGCGCTCGACGGGACGTTCAACTATTTCATAAGCGCTGTCGAAGCTGTTGGGCACGATGTCCCAATAATGGAGGAACGCATTCTTTTCGAACCCGATGTCTACGAAGGCGGCTTTGAGCCCGTCTTCAAGGTTGCGGACTTTGCCTTTGAAGATGCTGCCGACGAGGCGCTCTTCGGTGGTGCGTTCGATGTTAAACTCTTCCAGCCGGCCTTCTTCGAGCACAGCGACGCGGGTTTCCAGAGATTCAGCATTAATGACCACTTCCTTGTGGGCGCGCTTGACTGGTTTGAGGAGACGCTGGACGCGTTTGACCAGCGTTGTGGCCATGACCTTAATGCTGTCGACAATGCCTTTGGTTTGCTCGGGCACCGGCACCGGCTCGAATGCCTTTTCCTCCTGCACTTCGGCAGGAGTTTCGAGGTTCGGCTGGCGGAAATCGCGTTTGCCTGGCGGGTTCGCCGGTTTAGGGGCGCCTTCCGGCGGCAGACCTGCGGCGATGTTTTCGGCGCGCTCGATTTCATGCGCGTGGCGCCGTTCATAGACTTTTTCCTGCATCGCCTGGTCGCCGACAGCTTCGGCGCGGGCCTGGATGGCGTCGCGGTCAGGACGCTGCTGCATGTGGCCGAGACCGCCGGTAGGGCGGAAGCGCATGCCGCCGCGGCGACGCCGCGAGAAATTTCGTTCGTTCATGTTAATATGCCTTTCGATAAATGTAGACGTTTTGCAACAAGCCTATGGCGATTAACGAGCCGAGCACTGAAGATCCACCGTAGGAGAGCAGCGGCAGTGGCACGCCCGTCACAGGCATGAGGCGAATGTTCATGCCGATATTGATAAACACGTGGCTGAACAGGAGCGCAACGACGCCCGCCGCAATTAACCGGCCCAGGCGATCGCGCGCCTGGCCGGCAATGCGGATGCCGGTCAGCAACACCGTTCCATACAGCGCCAAAACAAGGACGCTGCCGACAAATCCCTTCTCCTCGGCGATGACAGAGAAGATAAAGTCGTTGTGCGCCACAGCCCGCGGCAGATAACCCAATGCATTTTGCGTGCCTTGCCGCCAGCCTTTGCCCGTCAACCCACCCGAGCCGACGGAAATCAATGCCTGCCGCACATTGTGCGAGTCATCAAACTGCAATTTGCGCGCGCGTTCTTTCTCTGCCTTCGACGCACCGGGAGGCAGACGATATTGTTGATCGAAATACACCAGCAGCCTGCGCCGTTGATAATCTTCGAGTTTAAAAACCTGCCAATTCGGCGGAGCGAACAGGAAGTCCGCCAGGAATAAAGTCGCCAGGAAGACCGCTCCGCTCAGCAGCCAAAAAAGGAATTGTTTGGGCACTCCGGCGACGTAAAGCATCACCAGCCCGGTCGGCACCAGTACCAGCGCGGAGCCCAGGTCCGGTTCTCTCATGATCAACACGAAGGGCAGGAACAATAGACCCATCGCCTTGGCGATCGTGCCGGGGAGCCGCAACTCCTCCATCGGACGACTTAGGAAATGAGCCTGCGCGAGGATGAATGCCAATTTGGCGAATTCCGACGGCTGAAACTGGAAAAAACCCAGGTCGATCCAGCGCCGCGCCCCGAGACGCCATGACCCGATCTTCGGAATAAGCACGGCCACCAGCAGAAGAATCGTGAGCCAATAAAGGACGAATGACCAACGGGCAAGCACGCGGTAGTCGATAGCGCACGTCACTACTGCTGCGACAATCCCCAGGGCGTACCACACCAATTGTCGCACCCAGCTTTGAGTATACCACGGCGCGGTCATAGCTGACTCGCTTACCATAGTGGCGCTATAGACAAACGCCGCACCGAGCAGCATCAGCCCGATAATGGCCGCTAATTGCAGCCGCTCGAGGCGAGACTCGCGTTCGTTGAGCGTGGCGTCAAACATGCCGAATCAGAGTAGTGCTTGCGTTCATTGGGCGTTCGCAATGGTTGCTTTGGCGGCACTTCCCATACGTTCGCGCTCCATCAAGGCGTAATAGATTTTCCCGGCAACAGGAGAGCACGTGTCGCCTCCGGACTTGCCGTCTTCGACCATAACGACAACAGCCCATCGGGGATTTTCGTAAGGAGCGAAAGATGCGAACCAGGTAGTTTGGCCAGTCTTTTGACCTTCGATGTTTTTGATTTGGGCCGTCCCGGTTTTGCCGCAGATGCGCAAATTGGGGAATGCCTCTCGCACAGCCTCGCGGGCAGGCTTGCCCGTGCCTTCCGTGTCCTCCGTTTCGGCGACCATCGCCTTATGCAGGATGTCGAGGCTTCTGGAGCTTACCCCGAGATGGTCCAGCACTTCGCCTTTGGGGAAAACGAGCGCCTCCTGTCCGAAGGCGCTATCGGGCGGTTCGATACGATCGACCAGACGAGGATGGAGTACGGTGCCGCCATTGGCGATGGCGGAGATGAGTACCGCAACTTGCAGCGGGGTGACCATGACGGTTTCCTGGCCGATGCAGAGATTAGCAGTGTTCCCATCTACCCAACCGGCGGAGAGGCGATTCAAAGTTGGCAGCGCACCTCCGGTTTCCTGGTTCAAATTCATTCCGAGGCGCTCTCCGAAGTGGACCCGTTCAGCTAAGCGGACGATGCGCTCGGGGCCAATTCTTATGCCATTCGTAATGAAATAACCGTTGCAAGACCGTATGATAGCTCGCCGGAAATCGTAGTCACCCGGCAGCGCAGTATCCTTGATCGGACGACCGCGAACCACGATATAGGCCTTCCCTGGATCTCTCGGGTTTTCGTTGAAATGATATTTCGTCGTGGGATCCAACCCATTCTCCAATGCCGCCAATCCAACAACGGTCTTGAACACCGAACCAGGAAAGTAATTGCCTTGCGTCGCGCGATTGAACAGCGGTCGCAATCTGGGATCATTGCGGCGTTCCAGTTCACCCGACGGATATCCCTGTACTGCGTAACTGGGATTGATGAT
>CAZUVM010000058.1:0-20102 GCA_964623885.1 uncultured Verrucomicrobiota bacterium | reverse complement strand
ACTTTCCGCAATGCTGTCCCCCGCGCCGGGGACGTATCCAACCTGGTGTCCGCGAATGGCCAGCTCGAGGGTCACCGCTTTGAGGCGCGCCGGCGGTTGCAATAATTGAACCGGGATATGCTCGTAGCGAATCTCAATGCGTTCATTGGAATAGCTCTTGCCGTTGACAATGGCGCGCGCCTGGAGGTTTGCAGTGACCGGTTGCGGCGGCGCCGTCACTTTGAAACTGAACTTATTCGTCTGTCCGGCGGAACTGAACTTGAAGGATTGCGAAGGTGGAGCAACTCGCCACCCGGCTGGCACATCGAGCTGCAGCGTGCCCGCCGTATCCGAACGCGCCGCCGTAACTTCGACTTCGATGGGGCGCTCGGCTCCGGGAGCGAATAACCTGACTTCACTGAGCAGTCGCAGCGAGGCGGGTGGAATCGCATCCAGTCGTCGGCGCGTTTCTCCTTTGGCGGGAGCCGTTGTGAGCTGTACCGGCTCGTCGGCCACGACTAAAGCTTGAGTGCCCACTTCAAAGATAAACTCCACTGGGAAAACCGGCGGATTTTCGGGGCGGCCAATGAGCGATGGATCATCGACGTGGTACATTCCGGTGGAATGTTCCTGCCGTAGCCAATATGGCTGACTTAGTGGCGTATCGGCCGGAAGCGTCTGGGCCAATTCGTGCGAGACCGGCTGCTGCGGCCGTAGCTCCGTCACATTGGTTTCCCCACGGCCGAGCGACGGGTAACGGACTCCCAGCCAGCGGACCGGGTATTCAGAATTCAAAATCGCCGTGTGCCGCATTTTCAAGACTTCGCCCGGCACCACCTCGGCATCCGGCACAGTGGTCGATACTTCCAGCGCCAGGCAGTACTGAAGAATTCGATCGAGCTGATGGGACTTATCGTCTACCAAGGGGTCTTTGGGCAAGGTGGCTACCAGGCTCCTGAGTTTCAGCAACGTTGGGACGCTGGCGCCGGGATCCTTAGGATCGAACTTTGCAATCGCTTCGTCGGCGAGTTGGCCGACCTGGGCACCGCCCGAGATTCGGTTCCACGTAGTGTCAACGCCGTCGAAGACATCTTTTGTCGCCGGTTCCCCCGCGAGCAAGGTAAACGTCTCCGCGCGACCGCCGCCGCCCCGCCCTCCGAATCCGGTGAAGTTGCCAAAACCCTGGGTCTTGTGCATCGACCGGCTGCGTCCGGCGATGTCGCCAAATGAAACTCCCAATACCGGATCGGTCCCGCTGATATCGAGCTGAAGGGGAGGATTATTCGTGTCCTCGGACCGGCGCCCAAAAAATCCTCCGCCATTCTGTAGGATCCGCTTTGGTTGCCACGGTTTCAGTGTCGTTAACTGGTCCGGGAAGGCTTTAGTGTCGCCCGCCACTTTGAAAGCTTCGATGGCCAGGATTGCAGAGGAAGTATGGTGTCCGTGCGTGCCGCCGGGTTGGGGTGAAAAACGCGTGATCACCACGTCCGGCCGAAACGACCGCATGATGCGCACGATATCGGAGACCACTTCTTGTCGGTCCCAGATCTTCAAAGTTTCCCGGGCGTCTTTTGAAAAGCCGAAGTCAATGGCGCGCGTGAAGAATTGGCGCCCGCCGTCAATCCGGCGAGCTGCCAGCAATTCCTGCGTGCGAATTACTCCTAATTCGTCTCCAAATTCGTTCCCGATGGCGTTCTGGCCGCCGTCGCCGCGCGTCACCGATAAATACGCCGTCCGGAACCCCCGGCCGCGGGCGAAATAGGTAATAAGCTGCGTGTTCTCGTCGTCCGGATGTGCCGCGATGTAGAGAACCGTGCCCATTTCGCGGAAGCTCCGCAGGTCTTGGAGGATTGCCGAGCTGGGGGTCACTTCGGCGGCTGGTGCGTTGCCGCCGTGGGCGAACAGCGCGATGGCTGTTGCGGCGATAACGGTCGCCGTATTTGTGCAGTGCGCCGCCAGGCGGCGCTTTCGTTGGCTATTGTGCACGGCGGCTCGCTGGCGGCGGCTTGAATAAATGATGCGGACGGTTACTTCTTGACTGTAAACGACACCAAATACTCTGTCTTTTCCCACGACAGCTTAATAACCCCGCCAGTGCCCGACGGGTCCTTCTCGACTGCGATTGTGAACTGGTCAACCGCCTTGTCCAGAGTTTCTTTCTTCATGTCGACCCGCGCCAGGTCCTGGCCTTTTTCATATTCAGTCCCCCATTGGCCGGTCTGCTTGTTGATGATCAGCTTGGAGGTGCCGCTTTCTTCGGGCTGCGTGTAGAGTGAGTAAGTGCCGGCGGGAACCGAGACGTCCCCGAACATTAGTGGCTGATCGGTGGTAAAGAGCGTCGCAGCATCGGCGCCGGTTCGCCAAACCTTGCCGTAAGGGACCAGTGCGCCCCAGATTTTGCGCGGTTCGCCGGTCCGCGGGTTTTTGGTGTAGGGCCGTCCGTAGACGATCGTGATCTTGGCCCCGTCAATGGTCGCGTTGATCGTTTCATGGGGGCTTACCGCTCCCAGTGCGGGAAGCGAAGCCGCCATCAGTGTGCCCAGCAGCAATATGGATTTAATCGGTTTCATAGGTCTCCTGCGGTTGGTTTATGTCGGTGTTGACGGGAGCGCCCGCCGCGATCACTGCAAACTCGAAATCAGGTCCTGGTTCATTTTCACATACCCGCTCTGCGGACCTTCGGCTTTAATTGCCAGTTCGCTCGAGCGTTTCGCGGCCGCAATGGCTTTCTCCTTATCGCCGGCTTTGGCCAGAATCTTCGCCTCATAGAATTTGATGTAATAAGCTTCTCGCTCCGCTGAGGCCGCCTCAATCCATTTTCGCGCCTTTTGGATATCCAGGCCGTGTTCGTAGTAAAACACTGCCGCCTGATAATAGGGCTTCTGGCCTTCAGTGGCTGACATCGCGGCCTCAATTTGCGGCACCAGCTTGCTGGTCACATCCACTTCCAGATGGATGGGCACGTAAGTATGTTCCCAAATCAAGTAAAGCGTGGCCGAATCATCGCGCAGGTCGGAAAGGTCCATCGTGAAGGTCTCGACTTTAAAACCAACATCAACCGGTTCCACAGTGAACCGAACCAGATCGTCTTTCTGGTCATAGCCAAAAGCTCCCCCCAGGTTCGGGTTTTTGTAAATAATGATCGTCCATTCCTTCTCGCCGGGAATGGTGTAAAGAGCGTATTTGCCAGCCGGGATTTCGTGGCCGCCGAGTTTCACCGGCGTGCTGAAGGAAATCTTCGTCGAGGCGTTGGCACCTGTCCGCCAGACCTGCCCATACGGCACAATACCGCCGAAAATTGTGCGGTCCTTTACGCCGGGTCGGGAATAAACGATTTCAATATCGGTCAAACCCACTCGATCCTTGACGGTGCATGTCGGGCTTGCGCTCGGGAACTGCAGCGCCGGGGCCTGATTTTGCGCAAATGCGCCGGTGGAAAGCAATAAACTGGCGGAGGCGAGTAAAAACGAGCTGGTGAGCTTGAGGTTCATGGTGACCGCAGCTTACCATAGCTCTTTCGGTTTGCAATAGGCGCCCTTTTTCCCGCTCGCCTCATCCGCGGTCCTCTGAAATAGTCCCCGGCATCATGCCGCAATCCCAGTATCTTACCGCCCCGATCAAGACCGACAAAATGCCGCCCGGCGTGCCGTATATCGTCGGAAATGAAGCCGCCGAGCGGTTCAGTTATTACGGCATGAACGGGATCCTGGTGTTCTTCATGACCCATTACCTTCTGAATCGGCAGGGGGTGCTGGATCCAATGGGCAAAGTCCAAGCCGATGCCTGGTATCATACGTTTGTTTTCTTCGTTTACCTCCTTCCCATCATCGGAGCTATTCTGGCCGACGCGGTCCTTGGCAAGTACCGCACCATCTTTTATCTCTCCATTGTTTATTGCTTCGGTCACTTGGCGTTGGCCGTCGACCACACCCGCATTGGCCTGGTAATCGGCCTCTTCTTAATCGCCATGGGCGCCGGTGGCATTAAGCCATGTGTTAGCGCCAATGTCGGCGACCAATTCGGCTCTTCTAATCAACATTTGCTCCCGCGCGTGTTCAGTTGGTTCTACTTTTCCATCAATTCCGGTTCTGCCGTTTCCACATTGCTGATTCCCTGGCTGCTCGACCCATTCAAAGCCTCCGCCGGCATGACCGAAGCGCTTCCCGCGTGGATGGTACGGCTTCTGGAACGAATTCATGGGCCGGATATTGCCTTTGGCACACCCGGTGTGTTGATGTTGGTCGCCACCGTTATCTTCTGGATGGGTCGAAAGAAATTCGTGCACCTGCCTCCCGCAGGTCTGAATAATTATGTCCGAGAATTGACAAAGGGTGAAAACCTCAAAGCCCTGGGCAACCTGCTGATCCTGGTGCCCTTCGTGGCCATATTCTGGGCTTTGTGGCAGCAGAACTTCTCCTCCTGGATCGATCAGGCCGAGCACATGGACCGTCATTTGTTCGGCATCGATTGGAAACCTGATCAAATCCAAACCGTTAACCCGCTTTTCATTTTGCTCATGTTGCCGCTGTTCTCATACGCGATTTACCCGGCCATCGAACGCGTGTTTCACCTGACGCCACTGCGCAAAATCGGCATCGGCCTGTTTGTCACCGCGCTGTCATTCGCGATTGTAGGCTGGATCCAGGTGCGTATTGATGCCGGTCAGACTCCGCATATCGGTTGGCAAATCCTGGCTTTTGTCGTGCTCACCGTTGCCGAGATTATGGTTTCGGTCACCCACCTCGAGTTCGCTTACACGCAGGCGCCCAAGAAAATGAAGTCGCTGGTGATGTGCACTTATCTGGGTGCTATTTCGTTGGGCAACCTCTTCACGGCCGGAGTCAATTTCTTCATCCAGCATTATGGCGCCAAAGCCGGCCTCCAGGGAGCGAACTATTTCCTCTTTTTTGTCGGGGTGATGCTCGTGGCTGCTGTCCTCTTTATGTTCTTCGCCAGGTTCTACCGCGGTAAGACCTACATTCAGGACGAAGCGACTGCCTGATCACAGCTTACTGAGTTCTGGTTGCTGACATCAGTCACTCCTACCCTACACGACAAACTCGAGCTCCTGACGGTGCGGAATCAAGCCGCGCTCAAATGCCTGGCCGAGAAAACGCCTGATGGATTCGCGGCCGCGTTCGCCATAATCGAGCGTCCAATGATTGACGTACATCCCGACGAATTTGTCCGCGAGCTCACGGCCCATATCGCGGGCATACTGCAACGCGTGTTGCACTGCCTCGGGTCGGTGATCGAGGCTGTACTGGATGCTGTCGGTCAGTATTTCTGAGATCTGTTTGCGGACCGCCGGCGCAAAACGTTTATGGATCACATTGCCGCCCAGCGGCAACGGCAACCCGTCATTTTGCTGCCCCCACCAAACACCCAGGTCCTGGCAAACCTGCAACCCTTCTTTCTGCCAGGTAAGCTGGCCTTCGTGAATGATCAAACCGACGTCAGCGGCGCCCGAGCGGACGGCTTCAAAAATGCGGTCGAACGGAACGACTGCGTATTGAAATTCCTTCGCGGGTTTTCCCAGCCATAGTTGCAGCGCCAGGAACGCGCTCGTCATCGTGCCGGGCACCGCGATCTTTTTCTGCGCTAGCTCGTCTTTGCTGAACTGTCGCTTTGCCACCAGCATCGGGCCGTAGCCGTCGCCCATGCTGGCACCGCTGGGCAGCAGTGCGTATTGGCTGCTGACATAAGCGTAGGCGTGGATGCTGATCGCGGTGATGTCCAGTTCGCCGCGCGTGGCGCGCTCGTTCAAGGTCTGTATGTCCTGCAAAATGTGTTGGAACTGAAAACCGTGGGTCGGGATCCGCTCCTTCGCTAAACCAAAAAACATGAAGGCATCGTCCGGGTCCGGCGAATGGCCAAGCGTCAGCGTTTGCGACATGGCGGGAGGGAAGAAGGATTTAATACCGGCGTCAACCTGGAAATCTGGCTGGCACTGAAACGTGCAAAACAAAAGCTCGCAGAGAGGGAATTCGGCCCGTTGCGGTTGTGCCGCAACGGAGCGATTCCCCTTGCGTGTCTCTGAGTTCTTTGCAGCCTGCGGTCTCTTCGACCCTCTGCGCTAGGTAGACACCGTCAAGACCGAGTTCTTGCCCCCGAATGGGTTCTGCACGGTTTCCTTGGCGTTCGGATCGGGCAGCCATTGGCCGTCCACCACAAACAGGTATTCGTACCGGCCTGGCTTTACTTCAAGGTTACCGATCCAACGGTCATTACCGGCTGCTACCAGCGGCGCGCGTTCCGGTTTCCATTCGTTGAACGAACCGGCGACATACACGTGGTGGGCACCCGGCTTAACCAATTCCAATGAAACACAACCTGTCCGAGGGGCGGGAGTCGTCGTCGTCACGGGGGCTGGCGCTGGCACTTGTGTTTTCTGCGGCGCCACCGGGGTGACCTCCACTTCCACAGCCTCGGGTTTGGGGGCGAGGGCGCTCACCGTCAAAGGTTTCGGGTTCTCTGACTTGCCCGCGGCGAGCTTTAAGGCCGAGGGCGTTTTCGATTTTCGCGTATTCTTAATCATAATTAACCAAATAAATAAAAAAGGGGCCTCTGAGATGTTAAAACATATTTCTTTTTGGCCACCTTCGCCAAGCAATGGTCGTGCCGCTTTTGGCAGCGCGACTCGATTGCGAAGTTTTACACGACAAAGGAGGCGTGGCAATGCAAAATCGATCTACTGATTTCCCCGTGATTATGGCGTGTTTTTTGCACCCTGCGCAAAATGGTCTATTTACATCCGTTGCCCTGGGTGAGAAAATCGCCAGCGATGCCGCAGCAACGAAACCTTCTCGTGCTATGAGTTCTTTCCTCTCACCCGATCGCCAGTCAGCATCGCACCGCAACCACGGTGCTCAAGATGTAAAACTGAGCCGCCGCCAGTTCCTTCGTCGCACCGCGGCCACCGTGGCCCTGCCACTCGTCGTGCCCGGTGCCGTGCTCGGCCTTAATGGCGCTGTGGCGCCCGGCAGCCGCATCGTGTTTGGCTCGATCGGGGTCGGCAATCGCGCGCGAGCCACGCTGCCCAATTTCCTGGCCTTCCCCCAAATCCAATGGCTGGCGGTAAGCGATTGCCGGGCTGACCGCCTCAAATCCGCGAAAGAAATCGTCGATAACCATTACGGCAATCACGGTTGTCTAACGTTTCCCGATTTTCGTGATCTTCTCGCCCGCAAAGATATCGATGCGGTTTCCATCGCCACCGGCAATCGGTGGCATGGGCTCGGTTCCATGTACGCCGCGCGTGCCGGTAAAGATATCTATTGCGAGAAACCCGTCACCCTTACCATTGCTGAAGGACGTAAACTGGTCGAGACCTGCCGCCGTTTCGGCACCATTTACCAGGCCGGAACCCAGCGCCGCTCCACCGCTTCTTACCAATTCGCCCGCAAGATGGTGCAGGAGGGGAAGATTGGCCGATTGCGCACCGTCGAGATGCAAGTGTGGAAAGGGCCGGCGGTTGCTAATGAAAAAGAAACGGCGGTTCCGAACGGGTGGAATTACGAAATTTGGCTCGGCCAGTCTCCCTGGTATCCGTTTGTGCCCGGGCGCGTAAATAACTGGCAATATTTTTGGGACACAGCCGAAGGTATCCTGACGGATATGGGCTGCCACTATACCGACCAGATGCAGTGGGTGCTCGATACCGACGACACCGGTCCGGTGCAGTTCGAGGCAGAGGGCGAATTTCCGGACCCTGCCAAATTCTGCAGCGACACCCCCGTTACCGGTGTGGCGCGATGCCAGTACTCCAAGGGTGTGACCGGCGTAATGTACCAGCGCGGCGAATTCAAGGAACGCTATATCCGCTACATTGGCGACGAAGGCTGGATCCAGGTCGACGATGAGACGGACATTGTCACAGCTAACCCCAAATCCATCCTCGCCCTTAAAACACCGGGCGGCCCCGGCTGGGGTGATGCGTCGAGTCACGTGCGCAACCTGCTCGACTCGATCCGCAGCCGCACGCCGACTGCTTGCAACCCGGAGGTCGCTCACCGCACGATCACAATTTGCCAGGCCTGGACTATTTGTCTGCGCTTAGGTGCCAAACTGAAGTGGGACCCGGTAAAAGAGCGCTTCGACTCCGAGGCCGCCAACCGCATGCTCTATCGCGAACCGCGCGCCCCATGGGGAGTGTAATGAAATTTTCGATTATTGATTTTCGATTTTGGAATTGGCGAGCGCCGAACCAGTGTGCGAGTTCCATTCAGCTCTTATGAGGATTTCTTTAATCTCCTTATGTCTGCTATGCAGTTCGCTAGTTCTTTTGAGCGCGCCCGCCGCACCGGCACCAACCCAATCCCAAATTGACGCAGTTGTTGCACAAGCTGCCAGGTTCGAACCTGGCCAGAGTATGCAGCCGTTTCGACAACTCGAAACCTGGATGCGGCAGGACGGTCCCGATCATGTGCTGCGCAGTCAGCTTGAAGGTGCATTCACCAGGTTGCTGGCCCCAACTTCCACGTTTGAAGCGCGACGTTTTGCCTGCAAACAATTGGGCGTGATTGGTTCTGACCTCTCACTCGCGGCCCTGGCACCGGTCTTGAAGGAGGAAAGCACAGTCGGGATTGCCTGTCTCGCGCTAACGGCTTATCCGCCAGGCAAAGCCGATGAAATCCTGCGCACCAACCTGGCCTCGGCCACCGGCACAATTAAACTGCAACTTATCCGCGCCGTGGGTGATCGCCACGCGGCAATGTCCTTCGATGTATTGGGTGCCGCGGTTCGAGATCCTGATCCGGCGATCGCTAGCGCTGCGATAATTTCAATCGGCAAAATCGGTGGCCTCGACGGCTGGCGGCTTATCTCTACGCTCCGCGAGACTGCCAAACCGAATCTTCTGCCCGCGTTCTCCGATGCCTATCTCCGCTGCGGTGCTAGCCTCGCCGCCCTCGGCGACCGCAAGACGGCCACCGCGATTTACGAATCATTGTTGGGCAACCTGGAACCCGATCACATCCGCCGCGGCGCGTTCGCAGCGTTGACTCGGTTGGATACCGACCAGGGTCAGCAGCGGATAGTTACCATAATTCGCACGGGTGATCCCGTCCTGAAACCCCTCGCGATTAGCTGCGTGCGCGACTTGCACGCTTCCAACGCCTCAGCGGTGTTCGCTCGAGAAATGCACAAGCTTCAACCGAACGAGCAGGTTTGGATGATTCAAAGTCTGGCGGCGCGCAATGATCCCGACGCGAGGTCCGCTGTCGGCAAATGCGTCGCCTCATCTGCTCCAACGGTGCGCCTCGCTTCCATCGACGCGCTGGGACACATTGGTGACTCTCACACTGTTGGTTTGCTCGCAGGACTTCTGCGCAAGTCTCCGGCTGCCGAAGAAACGCGAGCCATCGAGTCAGCACTCGTCAGTGTCGGCGGAGGCACAACCACCGACGATGCAGTTCGCAGTGAACTTAAAAAGTCAACCGGCGCCGCGCGCGCTACACTTATCGATGTATATAGCCAGCGCCTCGGCCCGGCCGCAAACCCAATACTGCTGGTTGAGACTGGCAATCCTGACTCCGTGATTGCAAAGTCTGCGTATCGCGCCCTGGCGCGAACAGCTCAACCTGCGGAGCTGCCTGCGTTGCTGCAAAAACTCTCCACTATCAACGATCCCAGTGTCCGCGCCGAAGCCGAAAACGCCGCTTCCCTGACGCTCGCGCGCATCGACGATGTCTCTAGTCGTTCGAGCGCCGTCACGGCAGCGCTTGCCCAGGCCAAGTTCGTCGAAGCGCGGTGTTCACTGCTCGGACTGCTTCCCGGTTGCGGAGATACGGCTGCTCTCGACGCGCTCAAGGCAGCCGCCGGAGATTCCGATCCTCGGACTCGCGAGGCTGCTGTCGAAGCGTTGGCTGATTGGCCGGATGCTTCGGCATGGAAGCCGTTGGCTGATCTTTACCGGAAACCGCCCACCGAACCATTGCGCGGAACTGCGTTACGCGGTTTGGTTCGTATCGTCGGGGAAGAAAACTCCCGGGCCGACTCGCACCTGGCCGAACGATACATGGAGTTGCTTCAGGGCGCCCACAGCGACTCCGATCTCAAACTCATCCTGGGCGCGCTCGGCGGCGCGGCTCGGCCTGAGACTCTGCAACTTGCTGTGCCCCTGCTTTCAAATCCAGGCGTCCGGCCCGAAGCCACCGTGGCCGTGAGGAAAATCGCAGAGGCTATAAAAGTGAAATATCCGGTCGCGGCCAAAGAAGCGCTGGATAAACTGGAGACCCCAAAGTAAGCGTCACAGTGCAGGTTTCGCAGCTTTAATTTCTTTTAGCTTTTTCGCCTCCGGCTTGTCCGTGTAATACCGGTCAAGAGGATAGCAGCCGCTGATCAGTCCGTTGCGCGGAGCCGTCGTACAGTCGCTGAACGTGCGACATATCGATTTCGCCGTCAGTTGCCCACTTGCCAGCGCATCCGCCATCATCGTTGGATACGAAAGGATCATCCGTCCCAACCCGATGGCGTCCGCCCATCCGTTACGGATGACGTGTTGCGCCGCGTGCGGCAGGTATTCTTGCAGGTAGCTGTATGCCGTCCCAACCAGAATCAAGTTTTTCGGCGCGCGGTCCTTCAGTTGGCGTGTGGCGTTAATCTGCCGCGCCACACCTACCAAAGGATCCTCCGGCGGTTGATACCCGTCAGACGGCGGATACGCCGCCGGCCTTTGAATGTGCGGGTTGTAGTACGGCGAACCTGCACTGATGTTCACCAGCTTAATGCCTAGCTCCGAACACAATTCGAGAAACTGGATCGCTTCCGTCAAATCCGTTTCAACTGGATTGCTCTGGTTGACCCCAAAGCCGTACTTGTATGGCAAACAGTTGCTGAAATCTTCTGGAATCCCTGGCCCCGGTCGGCCGGGTTGAGGACGGTCTGGGTCCGGTTTAAACGGCACTATGTCGATGGCGCTCAGCCGGACCCCAATCTCTATCTTATTCCCGCTGGCCCGGATCGCCGCAACAATCTCCCGCAAGATCCGCGTTCGGTTCTCAAATGAACCACCGTATTTTCCAGGCCGGGTAAACGCCCCAAGAAACTCGTGCAGCAGGTAACCGTGACAATGCTTGATGTCTACGAAGTCTGCGCCCGCCCCCTGTGCAACGTTGGCCGCCTGGACGTAATCTTCGATCAATCGCTGGATTTCACTATCTGTCCAAACCTGTTCGTCGCTTGTGACTTTGAACTTCGGGTCGAGCAACGGATGACGATACGCAACGCGCGGCTCGAGCTTGGCCTTGTCATTCGGTTTGCAGAACCGCCCCGAATGCGTGAGTTGAAATCCGATTACCAAATCATCCGCAGTGCCGTGCTGCTCGAGGTGCGCCGCGACCAGGGTTTCGCGTAATCGCACAAGGGCGGCCTGGTTTTCTTCGTTGATGATGAGTTGATTTGGATTTGCACGGCCGTCAGGTCGTACGGCCATGGCTTCGCCGCCCCAAATCAGTTTGGCTCCACTTTCACCAAATCGCCGCCAACGCCGTGTAACTTCTTCCGTCACGCCGCCGCGGGTTGTGCCATCCCATCCTTCCATCGGCTGAACTGCATACCGATTCCCAATCTGCTTGCCGTTGATGCGTACTGCTTCAATTGGCTGCGCCAACGGTGAGCTTTTCCCCGTCACAATTTCCTCCTCGCAAGGCAGTTCGATACCTAGAGAGGTAACATGGCGTCGAAATGCATCCACCGTTTTCAGTGTGGGAATGCGAACAAGCTTTAGCGGTTCAGGCATAATGAAAGGACTTCAAGCATGACTGCTTTTCGCCAATTTGGATGCGAAAAAGGTCGGATACACTTCAGCCTTGGCTTCCCGTCGCAGCAGTAACGCCAGTTCGCGCGCGTGGTAATCGCCCCACATTGAGCTTTCTCCATTTGGCATTTTTTGGCCCGGCGCTATGTAGTCCCAGCCATTGGGACGATGGTATACCGAGTGCAACAATAATCCTTGGTGTCTGGCATCGGTCGACAAATATGGCTCGCTGAACAAAGTATCGGCCACTGTAAGCCCAGCCTGACGGTACTTTTGGCCTTCTTTGTTCTTTTTCCCTGACAGGTAATTTCCGAGCCGAATCAGGCCTTGTGCCGCGATCGCAGCCGCCGAACTGTCCACCGGTTCCCAGAGATTAAAGGGATCGGCTGCTCTATCCTGGTAACTACCTAATCGGTAAAGGTCCGGCGCGCCTGTGTCCCACATCGGAATCCCGTCGGTGCAGGCATTGGCAATGTAAAACTCCGCCGTTGCCGATGCCGCGAGGGCAAACTCAGTTATTATTCTGGCCCGTGTTCTTGAGGCCTTTGGTTGCCTGGGATGGACAGCAGCCTCGAACTGGTCCGCGCCCATCGTTTCCAGAAATTCCAATTGTTCGGCAAACCCCAGTACCGCCCAGGCCAAACCGCGCGTCCAGGTGCTAAAGGGCGAAAAACCCTGCTGCGTGTTAGGGCAGCGATAGCTCCCGTCGTTCAGATTGAAAATGCTTTCGTGTGCTGTCCGGCCGCGCACATCATAAGCGTCGCGCCCTTCACCATAATAGATACTGTAACGCGCCGTGGCCTGTCCATGTTGCAGCAGCCGCTTCAATAATGAGATTCTTTGATCGTGCTCGCCCATGAGCACATGGCCGAGTTGATGCGCGACCGCCAACGACCGCGACGAACGTACCGTATCCACGAACAACGAATGCGGGCCGTTGAACGAATAGATAAACCCTTGCTGCTCCGGCAAGCAGGTCCATCGCGCCGCTTGAATTGCGCCCGAGACCTTCAGAGCCAGTTCGTAGAAATCATTCTCCCGCTCGTTCCACGCAATCTTTCCTTCACGCATCAATCGCCACAGGTTTCCGTACGTCGATATGTTATTGAACCCATGGTCGTGAACGCCAACGTGCGAGACGTGCGTTGCCATCCGTTCAACCGTCCGGCGTCGACCGATTTCCAGGAATTGCTTTTCGTTGGTGGCGTCGTATTGCAGCAGCGCCGAGCCGAACTGGAAACCTTGAGTCCATTCCGTCCACCCTCTGGCGGTGTATTTGCCCTGAGCGGTGAACACGGGTGCGCCTTGGGAGGACTTCCAGGACTTTTCCAGGCTAAGAATCTTTTCTGCGGAAAGCTCGAACAACCGTCCGGTTTTCGGCAGTAGTGCCTTGGCGCTTAGCTGGTGGTTGATTTTAAGGGACATAAATCACGCCGCGCATGAATTCGGCCAAAACACTTAATTCAGAGCCTTCGTAAATGGAACCCTCCGTCCACATTGATTACTTCACCGGTGCTGAATGGAAGGAGGCCTTGAGCGATGGCCACTACTGCTTTCCCTACATCTTCGGGGATCCCCCACCGCCGGATCGGTGTGAGCCCTTCGCTGATCAACTGATCGTATTTTTCTCGGACCGGCTCGGTCATGTCCGTGGCGATAATGCCCGGTCGAATTTCGTAAACCTGGATTCCGTGCTCGGCTAAACGCGTGGCAAACAGCGGGGTCAGCATGGAAAGCGCTGCTTTCGAAACACAATAGTCGCCGCGATTGGTTGAGGCAGTGTAAGCGCTGATTGAGGAGATGGTGATGATCTTGGGGAGTCCCAACTTGCTCTGATCAATTCTCACTCTCCCCTTCCGAAGGGGAGAGGGGGGCGTTGCCACTGAGATGGACATTTCAGCAGTTTTTGCCGCTTGGGTTTGTTCAATCATCCAACGCGCCGCAAGCTGCGTGAGGAAATAGGGACCCTTAACATTTATATTAATCAGCCGGTCGAAACTTTCCTCGCTTGCTTCGAGGACATCGGCTCTCGCCTCCGGCGCCACACCGGCATTATTCACGAGCAAATCCAGTCGGCCGAACTTCTGGCGCGCGAACCGCATCAAGTTTTCGCGGTCTGGTCGGTTTGAAATATCTGCTTTGAAGATTTCTACACGAGCGGACAATCCCCTGGCTTCTGCAGCCGCCTGGCAATCCGCAGCGGTTCTTTCTGCCGCTTGCTGGTTGTGCGCGTAATCTAAAACCAGATCGTAGCCGACCTCAGCGAGCGCCACCGCGATTCCGCGGCCGATCCCGCGCGAAGCGCCCGTGATTAATCCGACCGGGTTCATGCCGCGCCAGCATAGGACTGCCGGCTTGGAAAAAAAGAAAATAACCTTCAACATGCTGCGGAACGCGGGACGTCCCGGCCCGCAGCGGCAGCGAAGGGTATAGCGCCAGGGCGGGTTCGACGCTGGCCCGGTGTAATTTTGCTGCGGAGCGCGAGTGGTCCCCGCTCGCAGCGGCTCGAATAATGCCTGTGCGGAGACTGCGATCCCGGCCCCGGCTCAATGGCAACATTTTCCCAACGCTCTCCCATGCGATCCCGACAAAGCCTTCCGGCCTGAATCCGTTTGCTATTACGGGTGACTTGAGCTTAAGGTGGCACGCGTTTGGGCATGAAAATCTATATCGATGGCAAGTATTTCGGTGAGAGGGACGCCAAGATCTCTGTGTTCGATCATGGGCTTCTGTACGGGGACGGCATCTTCGAGGGTATCCGTGCCTACAACGGTCGCGTCTTCAAGCTGAAGGAACACGTCGAGCGGCTTTATTGCTCCGCCAAATCGATTCTGCTGTCGATTCCCCTTTCGCCCGAGGAAATGATCGACGCTGTGGTTGAAACCTGCCGCCGGAACAAAATCCGTGATGGTTATATCCGGCTGGTCGTCACGCGCGGGCCGGGCACTCTGGGTCTCAACCCCAACAAGTGCAAGAACCCTTCGGTCATCATTATCGCCGGCAAAATCCAGCTTTACCCGCCGGAACTCTACCAGCGGGGCATGGCCATTGTTACCGTGCCGACCGTGCGCAATCTCCAGAACGCGCTGAACCCAGCCATCAAGTCCCTCAATTACCTCAATAATATCCTGGCCAAAATCGAGGCTGCCAATGCTGGATGCGAAGAGGCGGTCATGCTTAACGCCCAGGGCTTCGTTGCAGAGTGCACCGGAGATAACCTGTTTATTGTTAAAGGTGGCCAGTTGCTGACACCCCCGCTCTCAGCCGGGGCGCTTTATGGTATCACCCGGTCGGTCGTGATGGAGATTGCCGCTGAATCCGGGCTTAAGGTGGGTGAGCCCAACCTCTCCCGCCACGACCTGTTTAATGCCGATGAATGCTTTCTAACAGGTACCGGCGCCGAGTTGGTTCCCATAGTGAAGATTGACGGGCGTACCATCGGCGGGGGCATCCCCGGCCCAGTCACCAAGCGGCTGGTAGCTCAATACCGCGCCTTGACGAAAGTCTCTGGCGAGCCGATATACGAGTAGAGACATTATGCTTTGTTGCATCTGCCAGGAAAGGGTGGCGACCGTGCACCTGACGCAGATCTGCGGGCAGAAAATGCAAAAAATGGATTTTTGCGAGGCGTGCGCAAAAACCAAGGGCGTCAACGACCCCAACGGCTTTGCTCTAGCCGACCTCTTGCTTGGCATTAATCCCAAAGCAGAAGCGAACCAACGTCGCCCGCGCGCAGATCTATCGTGAGTTATGTTGTGCTGTATTTGCAAAGAAAAAGAAGCGACCGTTCACCTGACCCAGATCGCCGGGGATAAGATGCAGAAGGTGGACCTGTGCGAGGAATGCGCCAAGACCAAAGGGGTCAATGATCCGACTGGCTTTTCGCTGGCGGACCTGCTCCTCGGTCTGGGGGCTTCGCAGGAGATTGAACAGGCCGCTGGAGGGGCGGAGATTAAATGCGCGCGCTGTGGCTTTACCCAGGCCGATTTTAAGAAAGCCGGTCGCCTGGGCTGCCCGGAATGCTACAAGACGTTTGCGGAACCGCTTGAGGGCTTGCTCAAAACCATGCACAAGGGCACCCGGCACGTCGGCAAGGTTCCCGAAGGCCTGCGCCAGGATCGGGATCTGTTCGACCGCCTGAAAATGCTTCAGAAAAAGCTCACCAAAGCCATCGAGTCCGAGGATTTCGAGGAAGCCGCCATTCTCCGTGACGAAATCAAGCAAACCTCCGCCCGGCTGAGCAGCGGCTCGACCGAACCTGCGTCGCGCGAGCGTCACGCGACCTGATCGATATGGATCTGCATTCGTTTCTGATTCCTCCCGCTGAGTCTGCCCGCCGCAAGGGTCCGCACGACCGGATTGTCATGTCCAGCCGAGTGCGCCTTGCCCGCAATCTTAAGGACGCTGCTTTCCCAGGCTGGGCCAAGAAGACCGAGCGCGTTCGCGTCCTGGATCTCATCCGACCGGCAGTCCAGTCCCTGCCCGAGATGAAGGACGCCTTTGCCGAGTCGATGGACACTCTAACTACGCTGGACAAGCAAATCCTGGTCGAACGCCACCTCATCAGCCGCGAGCATGCTGCCAAGAGTGCCGGCAGCGGCCTCGTTGTGAACCGCGAGGAAACCCTCTGCTTCATGATCAATGAGGAAGACCATCTCCGGATGCAGGCGTTGCGCCCCGGCCTCCAATTGCGCCAGGCCTGGTCTGCCATTGACCAGGCTGATTCTTCCCTCGAGAAAAAGCTCGAGTACGCTTTCAACGCCGAGCTTGGATACCTGACGGCCTGCCCAACTAATATAGGCACGGGTATCCGGGTCAGCGCGATGCTTCATTTGCCCGGTCTGGTCCTCGCCGAGCAAATCAATCCCATCATCCAATCGGTAAACAAATTGGGGCTGGCGGTCCGCGGGTTGTACGGCGAAGGCACGGAAGCGCTCGGCAATGTGTTCCAAGTTTCAAATCAGATGACCTTGGGCGAATCCGAGAGCGCTATCGTCGAACGACTGGAAAAGGTCCTGGCTCAGATTATCGAGCACGAAGAGAACGCCCGGGCTACCTTGCTCGAGAAGAAGCCGAAAATGGTATTCAACCATATCGGCCGCGCCTATGGCATTCTGGCCAACGCCCATAGCATCTCTTCAAAGGAAACCATGAACCTCTTGTCGTTGATGCGCTTGGGAGTGGACGTGGGGTTGTTCCCGGGGGTCGACCGAGCGCTGGTAGATGAACTGTTTATCCTGACCCAACCGGCCCATTTACAGAAGCAGCATTCGGAAAAACTGACGGCTGAGGAACGGGACTTGCTGCGTGCAGACATGGTTCGGGAACGGTTGCGGCCCGTCAGTCGGCCCATCGCCAGACCGCCGGGCGGCTCCGGCGGCGGCCAGGAAAAGTCGTAAGCTGTGGGTGCCGCAGGCAGCTCGTTTGTCACGCACGGCAGGATGCGGTCAACCCGGTCGGTTGGCCTGCCCTGTCGGATTGGACAAACAGTAGTTTTCATTTTATTTTAATTTGTTGTTATGAGCGATGAGTCCCAAGCAATGAACAATTTCACCCCGCGAGCCCAGCAGGTCCTCGCCCTGGCCCGCAAGGAAGCCGACCGCTTCAATCACAATTTCGTCGGCACCGAGCACCTTCTGCTCGGCCTGATCAAGTTGGGACAAGGTGTCGCTGTCAATGTCCTCCAAAAGCTGGGGCTCGACCTCGAAACCGTCCGGATGGAAGTCGAGAAACAGGTTGGCACCGGCCCTGACCAGAAGATGATCGGTAATATTCCCTACACGCCCCGGGTCAAAAAGGTCTTAGCCCTGGCCGCTAAAGAAGCCAAGGCGCTCAACCATACCTATGTTGGCACCGAACACATCCTGCTGGGCTTGCTGCGGGAAGGCGACGGCGTGGCTGCTCGGGTCCTCAAAAACCTCGATGTCGATATCGAGCAAACGCGGCAGGAGATCCTGAAAGAACTCGACCCCAATTTCGCCGCCCAAGAAGAATCCGCTTCCGGTGAGGGGGCTTCCGAAAAGCCGGCGCCCGAGAAAAAGGGCGAAATCAAAACACCAGCCCTGAAGGCGTTCGGCCGCGATCTGACTGACATCGCGCGTAAAGGTGAGATGGATCCGGTCATCGGACGCAAAAGCGAAATCGAGCGCGTCATCCAGATCCTCTGCCGCCGCACTAAGAACAACCCGGTGTTGCTGGGCGAAGCCGGTGTCGGTAAAACTGCAATCGTGGAAGGCTTGGCCCAGGAAATCGCCGCCGGCAATGTGCCCGAGCTTTTGCGCGATAAACGTGTTATCACCCTGGACCTCGCGCTCATGGTTGCCGGTACCAAATACCGCGGCCAATTTGAAGAGCGTATCAAGGCGGTGATGGATGAAATTCGCCGTTCCAAGAACATCATACTTTTCATCGACGAGTTGCACACCATCGTGGGCGCGGGCTCGGCCGAAGGCACGATGGACGCCTCCAATATCATTAAGCCCGCTCTAAGCCGCGGTGAGCTCCAATGCATCGGCGCCACCACGCTGAACGAATACCGCAAATATATCGAGAAGGACGCCGCTCTCGAACGCCGGTTCCAGGCGGTCAAAGTGGAAGCTCCTTCAATCGAAGAGGCCATCCTTATCCTCAAAGGCTTGAAGCCTAAGTACGAGGACCACCATAAGGCTGAATTCACCGATAAGGCCATTGAAGCCTCGGTTAAGCTTTCTGACCGTTATATCACCGATCGCTATTTGCCGGATAAGGCCATCGATCTCATGGACGAGGCCGGTTCCCGCGCCCGTATCGGAACTATGACACGTCCGCCGGCGGTCAAAGAACTCGAAGGGGAGATCGAAGACATCAAAGGCAAGAAAGAGAAAGCCATCAAAAACCAGGATTTCGAAGGCGCCGCCGCCATGCGCGACAAGGAAAAGCAGGCCAAGGAACGTCTGGAAGCCGTGCTCAAGGAATGGCGCACCACTCGCGAGGAAAAACGCGTTAAGGTCGACGAGGAAGACATCCTCCACGTGGTTTCCAAGTGGACCGGGATCCCCCTCCAACGCATGGAGCAGGGGGAGATGCAGCGCCTGATGCAGGTCGAAACCGAGATGAGCAAGGTGGTCATCGGCCAGAAAGAGGCCGTGTCCGCACTGTGCAAGGCCCTTCGCCGTTCACGCGCCGACCTCAAAGACCCTCGCCGGCCGATCGGCACTTTTGCGCTGCTCGGACCCACAGGCGTTGGCAAGACGCTTCTGGCCAAAACCCTCGCCGAACAGCTCTTCGGTGATTCCAAGGCCTTGATCCAGCTCGACATGAGCGAGTACATGGAGAAATTCAATGTCTCGCGGCTTATCGGTTCGCCGCCGGGATACGTGGGGTATGAGGAAGGTGGCCAACTCACCGAACAGGTGCGCCGAAAACCGTACTCCGTGGTCCTTTTCGACGAAATTGAAAAAGCCCATCCGGATGTGTGGAACATGCTTCTGCAGATCCTGGAAGAAGGCAAACTGACGGATAACGTCGGCCGTGTCGTCAATTTCCGAAATACTATCATCCTGATGACGTCGAACGTCGGCTCCGACACCATCAAAAAACAGTCCTCGATGGGCTTTTCGCCCATCACCGACGAGACCAGCTACGAGAAAATGCGCGAGCGCATCATGGAAGAGGCCAAGAAAACCTTCCGGCCTGAGTTCCTTAACCGGCTCGACGATATCATCGTCTTCCGTTCGCTCACCAAGCCCGATCTCATCCAGATCCTCGACCTCGAAATCAGCAAGGTCATGCAGAGGCTCAAAGCCCGCAATATCGTGCTGCAGCTCGACGATAAGGCGAAGGACTTCCTTGTTGGCCGTGGTTACGACCCGCAATACGGCGCCCGGCCGATGCGCCGCGCAGTCGAGCGGTCACTGGAAGATCCGCTGGCTGAGGAAATCCTGAAAGGCGCGTTCCACGAAGGCGAGCCGATCCTGGTCACAGTCGAAAACGACCACCTCGCCTTCTCACAAAACGCCGCCGCCGCCGGCCAGACCGAAGCTACGCTATCCAGCTAGCGAGAGCCTCGTAATTCCCGGCAACATTTAAAGCAAGACGCAGCCCCTTAATGGGCTGCGTTTTTTTGCCCCGTTATGAATGTGGAACTCATGAATTCGCGTCTATTCGCATCAATTCGCGGTTAACGGCTTCTCTGTTGTGCTTTTTGGCTGATTTCTTCTCTGCGTTTCTCTGCTCTGCAATAGTCGGAATTGCTCGCGAGCTGCGAACGATCTTCAGGCGGTCGGAACGCCGGCTTTAGCCGGCAGGAACGTCCGACCGGGGTTGTGGCCAGGAATCGACGAATATCGACGTTTATGGCTTGCTGCCGGCTAAAGCCGGCGTTCCT
>CAZUVM010000057.1:0-27153 GCA_964623885.1 uncultured Verrucomicrobiota bacterium | reverse complement strand
CGGATCGCGAAAAACCACCGTTAACGACTCGCCCTTCAAGGCCTCGTAATTGTCTTTTTCTTCATCAACCCACAGGCAAATGCCCTTGTACTGAACGGTCTGCCCAGGCCGATACAGCTCCCGGTCGGTGAAAAAGATGGTGCGTGCAGAGTGTCGTTGCCTATCAGGTTGCCAAGGGTAAGGAAACAGGTCGCCCGATGTGGCCAGTTCTCGCTCGTGATACCGCGCGCGTAGCAGGTAACCTCGCGTCTGGCCCCCCTTGAAGGAGAACAAGCCATTCTCGTCAGTCGTGAGACTGGGATCTTTGACCCGGTCACCGGAGGGGACAAGGTGCCAGACCGAAACTTCCGCGCCGGCCAAGGGCTCGCCGGTATTGGCGTCCAGCACGAAACCTTCGATCAAGCCCTCCCGTGTGCGGGTAACCAGTGAAAGATCGCTAACCCAGATCTCAGCCAGCGAAACGATATTTTCCGTTTCGCCGAACTTGGGATCGTGGCTGGAGGCAATGAAGTAAAAGCCCGGCTTCAAGCTGGTGGGCGCCGGCAGTTCCTGAGTTCGCAATTTGTAATCGCTGGTAGGCACCAGTTGTTTCGACCATTCCAAGGTGGGCTGATGAGACAGGACCTCGCGTTGCTCGTCCGGAGTCAGGCTTTCCGGGCGATGATAGCGTTTTTGCAGAAAGATTTCCCAATCATAAGGAATGGCGCGGAAATAGACCTGGTCCACGTTCCGATAACGGACCGAGATACTGGGACAGTATGCATTTGTGTCAGCGCCCGCCGGCGAGACGGCTGCGCTACTGCCAGGAAAGCAGTTCCAGACCCGCTCAGTGGTGATTTGGGCGGATTTGGATTCAATCTCACTAATCAGATTTCGACACAACTTGCCTCCGGGCGAATCCGGGAAGAGTTGAGCCCCGCGCTCGGCCAACTTGTGGGCGCCTACTAAATCTTCTTCGCGCTGGAGCAAGCGTCCTTCCCTTTCGTAAGCCAAAGCAACGATTTCGTTCTCGCCGTGAGCGCGAATGAATTCCTCTAAAGCCGCCTGGTAGTGTTTTTCCTTGTCCTCGCCGAAGGCGGTGTTGCCGGCCCAGGCAAGGCGTTCCAGGTCCGCTGTCGCGAACGCGAGGCGCGGGGCCGGATCGTTTTGATGAAACTGCAGCAATTGCTGAAACAGGTGGATGGCCTTCAGGGCGGTGGCGTTCGTGTCTCCAGTCGTCGGTTTCCACTCAATGAATTTGGCAGCCTCGTCGAGAATCGGGCTGTTCGCCGACAACTCGAACCCTTCTTCCGGTTTTGAGCCCGCTTGTTCGCCCGCGGTGTAAAACTCCAGCGCTTCGTGTGCGAGGAAATCATAAAGCGTGGGCCGGTATTCGTCCGGCATCGTGCCTTTGACGAGCAAGTCGTTCCAAGCCGCCACCGGGGTGGTTTTGAGGACCTTCTCGGCCGCCAGAGCTTTTTGGAAATGCGCGTCAATCTCCGCAAAGAGCCGCGGCAGATCCCAGGTGGTAAAATCCTTTCCCGGCGCGGTAGTTGTGGCGGTGCGCTGCAGGAAGCGCCAACGATTCACCTGAAAGTATTGCCAGTACCAATGCGCCAGGATGGTTTCGAGCACCGGCGCCATTTCCGGAGGCGCTTTGGCGATCTCGGCTTCGAGCCGTACAATTTTTTCCTCCGGCTTGTTGCCCTGGATGGTTCCTTCGAGCGCGATTCTCTGAGCGATGGCCTTCACGGCCTCGGGGTAGGCGCGGTCGCGCATTGCCCCTTGAATGATCGGTTCGAGGTTGGTGATCGCGGTCTTGGGCAGGCCCTTGTTAATAGCGTCCTGTACCTGCTTCCACTGAGCATCGCGCGAAGCGCCGGGAGTGTTCATAAGCAGACCGAAGAAACAGCAAGCAATCGCAATCGTCTTCATAGGACTTCACCGGTTAGGGCCGGGACACGTTTTGCACTGGATAAGCCGTATCCATGCGGTTGAAAACCACAGATTCACACAGATGAACGCAGATTTGCTGCAACACGTTAGTGACACCCGTGCAGGTTAAGTGCGGTTCACCATTTAGAGATGCTGTCACCCATGCTACGAATCGTGTTCGAAGCCTTTTTCATCTGTGTTTATCTGTGTGAATCTGTGGTTAAACTGAATTCTCCGGTTACGGCCGCAGCAACGCGAACACGGGTCCAGGCAAATTCCGAAGCACCCAAAACGCCAACGCCAGCCCAAGATAGGCCCAGATCCAGATGGGATGCAGCGGCAAAAACGCGGGTGTGGACGCTGCTGCGATCGGAGGCACCTTTTTTCGCCGGAGCAGCCTCGCGGCGATGATGAGGCCCACCAGGAATAATGTCACGAACAGCAGCGGGTTGAATCGCAGCGCGGTCGCGAAATTGCCATGGAGGAGTTGGTGCAGCGCGCGCAACGATCCGCATCCCGGGCAGAGCAGCCCGGTCGAGCGGTAAAAAAAGCAGCCGGGATAGAAGGAGGACAGACCCGGATCGAAGACAAACAACACAGCAGCGGTAGTGGCCACAATAGCAACTATAGCAAGCGTGACCGGCCGAAACACCGCGCTGATATTTAGAGCCGAGGCACTCACAAGTGATAGAGATGATGAAGTCTGCCGGCGCCCCCGGAAGCCGCCACAAATATCAAGAGCAACAAGCGCAAAATGATACTGATAATTGAGAGCGCCAATCCGGCGATGGCCAAGCCGCGGCCCTCTTGTTTCTGCTCCTTAATCTGCACCAGAGCAATCGTCGAGATCACAATTCCAGCAAGGTTGAACGGCAATCCAAAGCAGCAAAAACTGAGGGTTACAGAAAGGACGCCAAGGATTAAACCAAAAATTGCCAGCGTATTGGTCCGAGAGGTTGGGGGATAAGCCAACGGCCTGATTGGCTGCGGCACAGTCCCGCTGGGCGTCGTCGTCGCCGAAGAAATGTCCGTTTGGAACTCGGGCAATTCGCCCAACGCTTTCCATTCCGTTGCACCATCCGGCAGGACCCTGGTCTGGGCGTTGGCTCTGCCTTCGGCTAGCCATTGCCGAACCACATCGATCGGCACCGGCCCATATTCCTTCCCATCCGCTCCGATTATTCTATACATCAAAACCATTCCCTTCTTCCGTCCACGTAAGTCTTTACGAAATCCTGATCGGTCTTCGTGAGATAAATGATGCCTTCAATCAGCCCGATTAGATGCATGATAGGCCAGGCGATGAAGCAGGTGAGCAGGGTTACCAGCAGCATAATCAGCCCAGCGCCCGTGTAGCCGAGGATGAATTTATGAATGCCGAGCGAGCCGAGCAAGATGCCGAACACGCCGGCGGGGATTTTGCTCGAGGCCCGGGGGTCGGATGTGCTCGTCGGCGGCGCGGCGAACCGCGGCGGCGCTTTGAGGTCGGCGCCAAATTCGGCGAATGCAATCAGCGGTTTCCATTCGGTGCTTCCCTCAATCTGGGCAAGAGTGTGGGCATTCACGCGGTTCTCGGCGATCCAGCGACGCATCTGTTCGGCGCTAACCGGCCCATATTGTTGTCCGTCCACTCCAATAATCCGATACATAACGATTCCTTTCTGGCTTGACTATAACCGCTTCCGCTTGGCCGGGAAGTGGAATTTTGGACCAAGATTGTAGCCGGGGTATGCGTTGGAGAGCAGCGTGCCGGTGTGACCATTAGCATCTTCGCCGCGAAGCCACGAGAGAGCTTGGGGGCTCAGGCCTTCGAGGCCCTTGGTGGGGTGATAGCAGGTGATGATAGGAGAGGCGCGAATAATTTTGAAGTTGGGTGCAGGGAGCTGCAGGACGGGTGCGGTTACTTGCGGTTAGCCGAGGTTTGGCGAGGTTAGCAGAGATGTCGAGGACGAGGACGAGAAAGAGGAAGAGGAGGAGGAATATCGGCATGGGGAGGCTTGGGGGTGTACAGCCGCCCCATCGTCCCAAGGCCGGTTTTACCGAGGAATTTGAATTTTTCGTCCGTTCCAACCTCCGTCCCGGCAACGTCCCGGCGTCCCATTCCTAACCAAAACGCTAAAACGCTGAACCTCACTTCTGGTTGCCAATCAACCACCGCAGAGCCGCTTCTTCTCCGTTGGCGGCCAATTGGCCTTCGTAATTGACCCAGCCCTGATCATTCAATGTTTTCCACAAAGGATCGGCCTGGCTGGCGTACGAGCGGATCTCATCGGTGCGCCGGGTCAATTGGTTCAATCGTTCCTGCACGGTGAGTCCGGCGGTGTCGAAGGCGCTGTCGGGATCCATCGCCTGAAGGGCGGCGCGTTCGATGCAGATGCCGACGCTTTGACGGAGCAGAGTTTCGCCTGACGAGGGATCGCTCAATCGCTGCCCCAGGTTGACGGCAATCTGGAGAGCGGACTCGCGCGAACTTGAATCGCCGGCCTGCTGGTAGCTGTTCGCCAGGCTGAGAAGATCCTGCCCCAGTTCCTTTAGCTGCAGCAGGTGTGGTTCGGCCGGGCCGATGCTGGAAAAAAGTTTCGCGTCGCCGATGGTGGAACCGGCCGCCAGATACGCTTCCTCATTGCCCTGGGTGCGCTCACGCGAGAAATCCTGGTAACCGGCCTTGCCGGACGCGGCGATGAGATCGCTCACCGCGGCACTCGCGTCTCCCGCCTGAAAATGAGCGGCAGCCGCGAGGTAATCCGGCAAGGAGTTGTCGCTAGAGGCCTGCCGAAGAACCTCCAGCCATGGCAGTCGTTCGGACGGACTGGCGCCCAGGCGAATGGCGACCTCGAACGCGACCTGGGGATCCGCCGGATATTTTTGCGCCGCCTCGGTCAGCAGCGCGATGTCCCTGGTAGTGCGATACGCCGCCAGCAGACTTTTGGCGTTGCGGTTATTGGCGTCGAGGAAAGGTTGCACTTGCGCGAGGGTAAGGCTGAGCTGCTTGGTTTTGAGCAACGCAAACATCTCGGTTTGCGTGAACGGAATTCCCGGAATCGAATTTTTCAGCGGCGCGACGCGCGAGCGGGGCGTTGGCAGGTTTCGGGAGATGGTCCGCCTGGCTGGCGCATGAGCCACAACATTTGGAACCGGCTGAGGCTCCGCAGGGACTGCCGCAAGCGCCGCCGCCCGAGCGTTCTGCGCAGACTCGCGTTTGCTGCTGAGTTGTTTGATTCCGTAAACGCCAACCCCGGAAGCTGCCAGCAGGGCCGTAGTGAGAACCGTTTTTTGCAATGTGTTCATAAATAGGAATTTGATACCGAGAAGGCTTTTGGAGATGGGCATATACACTCCGGTCGCCGCAACCGTCGAAATGGCGGTAGCCAGGCCAGCGGGCGCGGACTGCACTCCATTGGCAAGAATCAAACCAGCCAGTGCCGGGCCGCCCACGACCAAACCCCGACGGTTAAAGACCTGGCGCAGGCGCTCAATGGCGCGGTTGACTCGCTTCTGGGCGGCGACGTCAGAAATGCCCAGGACCTGCGCCATCTCGCGCGCGGGCTGGCGTTGAAAGTAGCGCCGCAAAAGCGCATCCCGATCCACTGCGCTCAATTCGAGCAACGCGTCGTCCAATTGCGGAGCGAGCGCTTCCCAGTTGGGGACGGGATCGGCAGAAAGGAGTTCGTTCATGGTGGCGGCCTCCTGCTCGCGAACCCGGCGGCGCACTTCCGAGCGGACAACATTGGACGCCAGGTGGTGAGTGGTTTGGTGAAGCCACGCAGGCAGGCAAGCGGTTTTCCGTACCTTGTTGCAGCTACGGGCCAGCGCTAAAAACACGTTCTGCGAGACATCTTCAGCCAGCGAGCTATCGCGCACGTGGCGCAGGGCGGCGGTGTATACTAGGTCCACGTACCGCCGCGTGAGTTCCGCGAACGCGGCGTCGGAATCGCCTTGCGCGTACTCCTGCAATAAGTCCTGGTCACTGCTCTGGTTCACTCTTCTAATAGTCACCGCCGATTGCCAAATCGGACAGGGGGCGCGTGCGTTTGTCACGGGGGCGCCGGGCCGGAGACTGAGGAGCGATGGGTCAATTGAGTTCGAGGGGAGACAGGGCCTTCAGTGAGAATGGGCTTGTTCCTTGCCGCAATGGACCGATCCCTTCCCCAATCACAAGGTTGTTGCTGTGCAGGTCGACCCTTTCCAACTCACACATCTCAACTATTGCAAGCATGCATCGCGAAGCGTGTGGAGTGCGCGGTATGCCCGCGCTCTGTTTTGGATCCGGAAAGAAGCGGGGATCGGAACAGATGGCTACGAATTTGACCAGAAGGGGACGAACTCAACGAGGAGGGAAATACGAAAGGACTTTAGTGCTGCTGGGAAGTTCATAGGAGAGCGCGGGCATACCGCGCACTCCACACGCTGCGCGAGATTCGATGGTCAGGGAACAACCGCCTTCGATAGTTGCGGCGGCTCAAGGTATTCACGCTTTGTTCACTTCGTTGCCTTCTGTTGGTGGTTTGTTATCGATGACAAAGGGCTCCCAGGATGCGCTTTTAGAATGTTGCCCAAGTGCGGATCTGGGCCTACGGTTGGTAGACTGAAGAAGTTATGAGAAGGGAGACAGATTCTGATGAGCAAGCCTCGTTTGCTCAAGCGGTACTTAGACCAGGGAGAGCGCCATGAAAATCGCCGTCGTTTCGCTGGTCAGTTTGCTCATCGGTATCGGAACCGGTTGGTATCTTGGATACACCAGACCTAACGCGCAGGCGAACAGAGAGCTGCGGAAGCAGTTGGGTGACGCTGAGGTTGACGACATCACAGCAGCGGCATTCGCTGTCGGCGCGATAAACCGTATTGACGCCGGAAATACTGCAGCGGCGGTTCAGTGGTTGTCACTCCCCATCACGCGTTTTTGGTCTGACTGCCATATTCGTCCCAGCACAAATGAGCAGCGGCTAAAACTGCTCGCTGTCATTGAGAAACTTTCTCACACGAATCAGATTGTAGCCGCCCATATTACCGAAAAGGCAGCTTATCTCGATTCTCTGGAGAAGCAGATGGAGAGGGCCGAGCAATTGGAAAAGAAGTGATGCCGTTATGACGTTCGGGTATCGGTTTGAACCAGAAGACTGGGTGCGGTGGTGTTTGTATAGCACCCGGCGCTCCAACGGCGCACGTCAGCGCCGAGTGGTCAGCATCATCGTCTCATGTGCCGCTTATTTTGCGGGGGCCTTTTTCTTGGTCGACGAGTGGCACGGGCCTTGGACTGTAGCAATCGCGCTAACCTTCGCAATTGTGCTTTGCATCCTGACGCCTCGCTATATTGACCGCAGGATTGAGCGGAGTTTTCGAGAGCAAGCATCCAGCCCTCAACTTAAAGGCAGTTTTGGTGCTTACAGGCTGACCGTGAGCGCAGCGGGATTACTGGAAGATGGGCCTGCTGTGCGGTCAGAGGTCGGCTGGGAGAACGTTTCCGAGATTGCTAAAGAGGACGACCACGTGTTTATTCTCCTGTCCACCGGCCAGGCTGCCGTCATCAGCCGACGCTCATACGACGGCCCAATTGCCTTCGACGAACTTCCGAAGGCGGTTAGTGCTTTACGCCCTACGAAAGAAGGCCAACCCTGAAGGGTGTATTGCTGCGGAGCGCGCCGGCCAAGGAGTTGAAAATTGGAAGTGAGCTACTCGGCGCGCGCAGCCAGCAAATACACCCCTAGTTGAAACTAGACGCCGGGCCGAATTGCGACCCAGCAAGGACCTAAAAGAGATCGGAAGACCCAGGGGGGCGCCATCGGTGACCTGAGCGTTGGACCGCATGGGCGTCCGCGAAATAAGGCCGAACAAGTCAGGACACCGAATGAGCGGCAATAGCTCAATTTGAAATTCGAGCATTGGAGAGTGCCGCTTAGCGGTGCTATTTTTCTTTAGGCTGTTTCGAGCACGTCATGCCACAACAACGAAAGGACATTTGCGATTGTGGGAGTTTGGAGCGGATGGCCGACCACCCGGGGTGTCCCGTCCAATTTGACTCCAGTCTCAACGAGTATCACATAGTCGGAGAAGGAGGCGGCTTCTGGTTGATTTACTATTGTCCTTTTTGTGGCGGCAGCACTCCCAAGTCGAGACGTGCCCAGTTTTTTCACAGAATCACCGAAGCCGAGGAGCGTCGGCTCTGTGAACTCACGAAAGATCTCCGAACGGTTCAGGACGTGACGGCGGCCTTGGGAGAGCCTGATATCTTTCACAAGATTGGGCGTATTACCACCACGCCGGAGCGCGACAGCGAACCGCAAATAACAAAAAGCAACCCCGTGATGGTTTACTCGAAACTTTCAGAGACCGCGGATGTGCACGTCACCATTTATCCGACGGACCGGGTTGCTATCCATTTTCAAGGAAAGGGCATAAAGAAGGATGCGGGTTAACATCTACTTGAGCGGACGCGCGATTGCGTCTCTGTTTCTATGGGAGCGTCACTGGCGGTGCGCCGCTGCAGCGATCGAAAACCCTCGCGTCCCCGGCAACCATGCATCGCGAAGCGTGTGGAGTGCGCGGTATGCCCGCGCTCTGTTTTGGATCCGGAAAGAAGCGAGGATCGGAACAGATGGCTACGAATTTGACCAGAAGGGAACGAACTCAACGAGGAGGGAAATACGAAAGGACTTTAGTGCTGCTGGGAAGTTCATAAGAGAGCGCGGGGATATCGCGCACTCGTGCGCCTGAGAGCGCACTGGAACAGCAGGGTGCGAGTCCCTGACCTGGCCGACACTGAAGGGCCAGTAACTGAAAGTAACTGCATCGGGGCGATAACCCCGAGTGGAGAGCAACTGGAAGTGAACCACCAGTCCGTAACATGGACCGTCCGAATGGGCGGACAAAGTGAACTCGATTCGGTCGGCGGTTCTGGCGAGCTTGCGAGTGCCTGGCGAAGCCCGAACGAAATAGTGCGGCCAGCGTTGAGGGAGTGGGACGCGTCTGGTCGAGAACCGCAGATGGTTGGAGACAGAATGGTGGGAAGTTCTGGTGACGTGAATCAGGGAACCACGGCAGGGGGTGACAAAGAATTCTGCCGGGGTCAGAGCGTCCGTAGTAGCGAAGAAGCGGGTAACGACCGTGGAGCGAAGGGACGTAGGAAGGCAGTGCCAGAGGGCGAGCGACGGCCATCTCGCGAGGGCCGACGTAGTGCCGCAAGGCTGAGCGCGTCGGTGCGGCGAAGAACCGCCTGGCCAACGCAAGGTCACTGGCAGTGGGCTGGGACACAGTCCATCGGTGACGGCTGCCGACCGGAAAGCCGGATGCGGGAGACCCGCCCGTCCGGTTTGGGAGGGAGGGGGAGCGCATTGCGCTCCTCCTATCCTCATCACACGCTGCGCGAGATTCGATGGTCAGGGAACAACCGCCTTCGATAGTTGCGGCGGCTGAACGTATTCACGCTTTGTTCACTTCGTTGCTCTTCTGTTGGTGGTTTGTTTTATCGATGACAACGGGCTCCCAGGATGCGCTTTTAGAATGTTGCCCAAGCGCGGATCTGGGCCTAGGGTTGGTAGGCTGAGGAAAGTTATGAGAAGGGAGACAGATTCTGATGAACAAACCGTCGTTAGCTCAATAAGTAGTTAGCTGATATGAGCATCACAGCACATCTAGGCTCGCGACCAATCGCGGTGAGGGTTGCGGTCTGCCTTTTGGTGGTCAGTGCCGGCACGGATATTGTGTTGCGAATCCTTAGGTATCAATCACGCCCTTCAGACGAACCCGGCTTTTACTTCTCGGTCGTGGTGGTCGTTGTCATCTTATCAGTTCTGCTGTGCTTCCTGTTCCGCGGTCACAACTGGGCACGATGGCTCGTTGTTCTTGATATTGTCGTTGGCACAACTCAGTCATTAGCTTTTCCACACAGGTACCAGCTTGGTTGGTATTTTGCTTCCACCACGCTGATAAACACGGCTGCGGTAGTGGCCTTATTCTCGCGCCCGTCGAATCAGTGGTTTAAGGGAAAGACAGTTGAAACCCAGACCGCCAGCTAACCACCGCAGGCAACGGAGCCCGCAAGTCCGCACAGTTTGCATTTTACGGCAGTGGCGCGGTGCGCCGCTGCAGCGGAACGTTGGACACCAATGCGTTCAGACAAGTTGAAGTTGATTGCAGGGCTGGCGCTGGTGATCGCTTTGCCAGTGTCCAGCGACTGTGCGCCGGCAACGAGCGCTTCTCGATCTGACGCGGAGGTGTTGCAGGGTAAATGGCTTCTGGTTTATCAGGAGATGGACGGTAAGAAATTACCGGACGAGAAGCAGGCGCAGATGTTCCACGGCATGATGGAATTCACCGGCGACACGATTCATTATAGCGTTGAGCTTCCGGGGTTTGATTTCAGGATTCGCTATAAGCTTCACCCTGATTGGCGCCCTAAGGGGATAGATCTCACATTGACCAAAACGCCGGATGGGAAGGATGAGGGGAAGACGACGCTTGGCATTTATCGCCTGAAAGAAGGCACGCTGGAGATCTGCCATAGCGAAACCAACCGTCCGACTCATTTCAGCGCGGGTAAGGGAATGCAGCAGGTGCTGGTGGCCTTGAAGCGGGCGCTGAAGTGATAATGAACAGGTGGGAACAGATCATTGCGGCGCTGGAGAAGCTCAAAGGCGAGCGGTGGGAGGAATTCAAAAATCGGCACGGGGACTGGGGCCGGGACGCGGCCTTGTACCTTGGCCGCCGCCATGGACGGCTGACGCTGGCCCAGTTGGGCGATTTTGTCGATGGCGTGGACTACGCCGCCGTGGGCCAGGCAGTGAGCCGCTTTGGCAAGCGGCTGAAGCGGGAACGGGCCCTCGGCGCAGCCGTAGCGAAACTGGAGCGACAAATGTTGAACTGGCTTCATTACTTCCTTGGCTGCTGGAGTTCTTTCAATTTCCGGTCTGCATCGCCGTTGGCAATCACCCGGTCGGCCAACTCCCAACCTTCGGCCAGGCTGCGGGTCCGGCCGGCTACGAACAGCGCGGCGGCGGCATTGAGCAGGACCGCGTCGCGCTTGGGTCCGCGTTCGTCGTTGGCGAGGATTCGGCGAATGATGCCGACGTTCACTTCGCGGTCGCCGCCGCGCAAATCGGACAGTGTGGTGGGTTGCAACGAAAAGGTTTCCGGTGACAGCGTGGACGAGGTTAAGGCATGTTCCTGGTAAAACTCCGCAATCGTGGTCGGCCCCAGCGGAGATAACTCATCCAGATACCGCACAGCACCCTCGTCATCCGTTACGGTGCCGCAAACGACCATGGCGCGTCGCACGCCGAGGGCTTGCAATACTTGAGCCAGCGGTTCGCAAAGGTCGGGCCGGGGGACCCCGATCAAGGCCGCCGACGGTTTCGCCGGATTCAGCAGCGGGCCCAAAAAGTTGAAGATGGTGCTTTGACCGCACTCGGCGCAGAGCTTTCGCGCCGGGATGATGTGCCGAAACGCTGGGTGATATTTCGGGGCGAAGAAGAAGGCAAACCCGTGTTCGCGCAACGACTGGACGGCCTCTTGCGGCCCCAAATCGTAAGGAATGCCCAGTCCCTCGATCACGTCGGCGCTGCCTATGAGCGAAGTGCTCGCGCGGTTGCCGTGCTTGGCCACCTTGACGCCGGCGGCCGCGGCGATCAGCGCCACTGTGGTGGAAATATTAAACGTGCTTAGACGGTCACCTCCCGTTCCAACCACATCGAGGATTTCCCCCGAACGCAAATCGCCATCGAGCTCCGGTTGGATGGCACGGCCGCGCAATTCTCGGGCAAACGCCGCAATCTCCGCGGGTGTCTCGCCCTTCAGCGCCAGGTGTCGCAGAAAGTCCGCTTTAGTGCCCACAGCCACGGATTCATTGACTAACTGCTCGATGGCCACAGCGATTTGCGCTTCAGTCAGCGCTTCCGCCGCGGCAAGTTGGAGAATCAACGGTTCGAGCATGGGACGAGTCTAAAGGGCAGAAGCCAAAGGGGGAAGGTCGAAGACTGAAGGCAAAGGAATAAAGAAAGTCAATTAATGGCTTAGGTCGATTGTTGGATTTGTGAAGAGGCGCAAGCTAGCGGCCAGACGGCAGTGGAAACTGTTCGGGTGGCGAACCGTAAAGCACCTTCATCACTTGACATCGCCCATCTTCACTGGCATTCTGAAGCTAATGGAATGTGCGGCATAGAGGCAATTGCCGGGTCGCAGACAAGGTCGCATCACAGGTTGGGGTTGACCTAGTGTTATGGCGGCATACTCCTACGTAGCGCTTGATGCCGAAGGTTCAGAATCCCGCGGCGTCCTCGAGGTTTCCACACGTGTCCAGGCGGTCGAACGCATCCGGCAGATGGGTTTGTCCCCGGTGCTTGTATCCGAAGCCAACAAGTGGCCGGCGAAGCAAAGCGCTCTTTCCAAGCCGAAGCAGGCCCGAGTCTACCGCAATTTTGAGCGCCTCCCGCGTCTGTTCGGCCGAGTTAAAACGGTGGAACTGGCTCTCTTCACGCGCCAGTTGGCGACGATGCTTGATGCGGGCGTCCCTTTATTGCGCAGTTTCCGCGCTCTGGAGCGGCAACAACGAAATCCAGGATTCAAAAGGGTAATTCGGAAATTGGCGTTTTCGATTGAAACTGGTTGTTCGCTCACTGAAGCGCTCGAAGCCCATCCCCGCACATTTAGCAGACTTTACGTCAATATCGTTCGCGCCGGAGAAGCCGGTGGCACGCTGGTGGGGGCGCTCCGGCGACTGGCGGAGTTCATGGAGAAAGCGCTGAAGCTCAAACGCAAAGTGAAAGGTGCTCTCGTCTACCCGGCCGCCGTCGTAGTTGTTGCCATCGCGGTGGTCACTTTGCTCGTGACCTACGCCCTGCCGCGCTTCAAGGAAATACTGCAAGGATTGCTTTCAACGCCGCTGCCGCCGTTTACACGATTTGTTTTTGGCATCAGCGACGCGGTGGCTCACCAGATATGGTTAATTGCTTTCGGATTCGCGTGCGCCGGTTTCTGTCTTGCCTTGGTGCTCCGGACGAAAGCGGGCCGTTGGACGTTTGATTATTTCAAATTGGTGATGCCGGTCTTTGGGCCGCTGATTCAGAAAGTCGTCATTTCCCGATTCACCCGCACGCTCGGCACACTCCTGGCAAACGGCGTGCCCATTCTGCGGGCGCTGACGCTGGCCAAAGAAAGCGCCGGTAACGCAGTGCTCGCGCGATTGATCGGCATCATGCACGAAAACGTGAAGCAGGGCGAACCGCTGGCTCCGACATTTCAGAACTCAAGGCTTTTTCCGGCCATGGTGGCCGATATGGTCAACGTCGGCGAAGAGAGCGGTGCCTTGCCGGATATGCTCTCGAAAATCGCTGACGATTACGATGAAGAGGTGGATATCGCTGCCCGTGCCATCACTTCCGTTATCGAGCCAGTGCTGATCGTGACGCTGGGGCTCGTGGTCGGAAGTATCGTCATCGCGATGTTCCTGCCGTTGATCGCATTGCTCAATGGGAACTTGCTTTCGCCGGGAGCACCGGGCGCGGGAGATTGATCCGCTATTTGATAGCTGACGGAAGCCGCTTGTCGCGTAGCGCCTTCAATCTGCTGTATCGCAGGTCTCCAACCTGCTGAAACTCCGACGTACCCAGCATCACAGCAACACGGTGCTGTGCGACCAGCGGGCGCCGGCCGATTGCAAATCGGCGATACAGCAGATTGAAAAATCTGCGCTACACCTTTCGGTGCTCCGCATTGGCAGGAAATGTTCGGGTTAGGCCCCGATCTCACGATTTACCAGGCATTTCCGCGCGCGTGCGATAAATCACATCAACTACATTCCGGAGGAACTGCTCGTCCGCGATACCCTCGGTAGCTTCCAGCGGAAAATCGGTTTTGGCGCGGAAGTGATCGGCAAGATCGGTGAACAGTTCTATCCGGGCAGCCGGCTCGAATTGATCGCGGCGAAGCAGCGCTTGCAAGGCAATTGCTGCTTCCGCCGGTGAGACCTGCTGACGCAGGCGCGCGGCCAAATGGGGATATTGCCGCAGCGAGTTGTATTTGCCTGCAAGCAACTGGTCGAGGTCGGGTTGGCTCAATCGCGGCGAACGAATGACAATAGTGTTGGCGGCCAGATCACCCAGGCGCTGGCCTTTGGGACTAAACCAGCACACCAACCCGCCGACGAAATAAAACAACGGCAGCGAATCGACAAATCGCAGCAGGTTGCGCGTGACGATTTGATGGAATTGCAATCGCAAACCTTCCGCGTCAACCACGCGCAAACGCAGGAGCCTTTTTCCTACCGTCTGCCCGCGCCAATTCCACTCGCAAGCGATGCCGTAACCGATGCTGATTAGAAAATAACCGAGCGTTGCTGCCGCTCCCGCCAGGTTGCCGCTGATCAGTCGCACCAGGCCCAGCACCGTGCCCATGATGGATACCAGCGCCATGATGCACACCAGGTCAACCATCCACGCGAGAAAACGCGCGACTGGGCCGGCCAACACTTGGGAGAAAACGATGCCTTCCGGCGTGCGAATTTGCAGCGTGGCAGACCTCATGTTTCGGAACGTAGCGGCTGCGCGGTGCTTACCGCCGGGCCGGGCGCGTTGCTGGGAATCTCAGTCGAACGGGCAGCATCACCAGTTCCTGATTTTGACAGAAACAACGTCAGAAGGCCCAGCTCGATCAAGCCGAACGTGATTTTAACCGAATATGGAATCACCGGTTCATGATATTGCGAAAGAAACGCCTCGATAAACCCGGCCCACACGAGCAACAGGCCCACGCCAAAAATCAATGTGACGAGGTCGCGTGAGATTTCACGCAGCCGCGATCGAAGCGGAATTCGTTTTCCCCATCCGATTAATGCCAGGGCGAGCATCAGGCCGGCTTGGCCGGCAATGAGGATGGCCGGAATCTCGATCACGCCGTGAGGCAACAGCCATCCCAAGAGAAACTTGGTTTGACCGGCCCGAATATAATCCACGGCCACACCGCCCAGCATGATCCCGTTAAAAAACAGCATTACGATCGTCCCGATGCCCCAGGTCATTCCCAGCGCGAGCGTGAAAATGGAGACGCGCGTGTTATGAGTCATCAGATACGCCGAAAAAGAAGTTTTGTAGCCGGCCAGGCGGTCGCTTTTGGCCTTTTCCTCCTCAGCCACGCGCTTCGCCGGGTCCTGCATCAGGTGCGGAAAAGGCATCAGGACAGGTTTGGCCGCCGGGTCCAGCGCTATGGCCAACCCGCCAAAAGCGCAGCCGGCGAGCGTGATCGCCACCGACATATAAAACGCACGTATGTGCCGGCGGAAAGTGCGCGGCAACGTTTGCAGAACCCAACTCAAGAGGTGCAGCCCGGCCGGTCGCGAGCGCGTCTCATGAATCTCGCCGTAGGCGCGAGCCACCAGGCTTTCCAGATACTTCCGCGTCTCCGGCTCCGCCGAAAAAGTGGTGATTTTTGCCAGGTCAGCGCAGGTGCGCTCATAGAGCAGGTGGAATCGCCGCACTTCATCGAGGCTCATGCGGCTATTCGTTTGCAGGTCGAGCTTGTCCAGCGCGCGCTCGAGTTCAACCCAAACAGGCCGTTCAGTTTCAAGAAAACGTGGCAGATCAATAATCATGCGGTCGTGATTTTAGAGCGCCTGCCTTCGTTTGACGGACAAGTATTGTGACACGATCTCGGTAGCGAGATTTTCATGCGATAGAAGGTTGAATTGGACGCCGCGGCGCTGGAGCACTTTTTGGAGCTCGCGCAAATTCTGCCACTGCAAGTGGCCGCCCAGTCGCTGATAAAGATCATCCACCGAGCCCACCGCCGGATCCGAGAAGAGCGGCTCGACGCCCGTTGGTTGCAGCATGTTCACCAACACCAGATGCTGCCTCCGGATCAGGTCCATATTGCGGACGAAGCTTTCGGCCAGCGCCGGATCGTCCAGCGCAGTAAGAAAAACCAGCAACGCGCGGCGACGCAGGCGCAAACGGATGAACGAGCAGACTTCATCGAAGTCAGGAGTCACGATGCGCGGTTCCAGCAGGTAAAGTGCGTCCCGGCACGCACTGTAATGCGGTTTGCCGTTTTTTGCGCGCACAAACCGTTCGACCTTGTCCGTGAACGTCAACAGGCCGAACAAATCGCCCTGTTGCTCGGCGGCCAGTCCGAGCAGCAACCCGGCGGTGATGAATCTTTCCAGAGCGGTGTTCCCGATTGCGCCGGTTGGGTCCCCTGCTGCCGCGGAAGCTTCGGCCAGTTCTGGCGTCTGCCCTGACTTGGTTGAGCGCTTAGCTGTGCTGGCAAGGTCGTGAGTGGTCGCGCGGGCAGACAGTCGCGATGAATCGATAACCACATACACTTCCTGCGTGCGTTCGATTTGGAAGACTTTCGTGATCGGGTGTCCACGCTTGGCAGTTGCCTTCCAATGAATCTCGTCGTAGCTGTCGCCCGGGACATACTCGCGCAGCTTCTCGAATTCACGTCCTTTGCCCAGTTGCCGTTGCGCATGCAGCCCAAAGGCGCCGCGGCGCAGGAATAAAGCCGCGAGATCGCGACGGCCAGTGAAAAGATTCGGATACACCCGGATTTCACAACTGGCCGGCACCAATCGGCGCGCATCCCAAAAACCCAGCGGAGAACTGACTTCCAGCGATGCCGATGACAACCGGTAATTTCCGCGCCGGCGCGGAACACACCTCCACGATATTCGCGACCATTCGCTGCCTGCGGGTAGCGCCACCGTCGCGTCTTCCTGAGGTGATTCGATTTGCCGTGGCAACGCCAGGGCCAGCCGCAACAGGCGTGGCGTTTGCCGGGGGTTGCGGACGCGCACTTCAAGCTTGCCGCCGCGGTCTTTGGAAAATCTGACGACCGGCGGCAGCTCGAGACCCAGGCCGGCCAGGCTTCGCGGAGCCGTCGTGGCATCCGCCACTACCACTAACAGGAAAACGGCAATCACCAGCATCGCGAGCGTCGCTACCGCCGGCTCAACCGCCGCCAACAGCGCGAACGGCAGCACGATCACTGCGAACCAGAACAATAAGCGATTGCGCGGAACGATCATCGGGACAAATACAAAACCCGCGTCACTAATCCCAAAACGATTCTGAAATTCGAAACTTGAATCATCTCGGAACGGCAATTTGCTGCAGAATTTGTTGGATTACCTCCGGAACACTCAGCCCTTCGATTTCAAACTCCGGGCGCAGGATCAAGCGATGTTCAAGCACCGGTACTGCCATCGCTTTGATGTCGTCCGGTGTGACAAAGTCGCGCCCGCCGATGGCCGCATAAGCCCGCGCGGCCATCAGCAGCGATTGCGTCGCGCGCGGACCTGCGCCTACCAGGATACTTTCGTGCTGCCGGGTGGCGCGCACTACATCCACCAGGTAACCCATCAACTCATCGCGAATCAGCACCTCTCCCAGTTCCTCGCGCAATTGCGCCAGATCATCCGCGGCCAATATAGCACGGACAGCCCCTCCGGCCAGCAGCGCTTCCGGCGCTTCCTTGGTCATCGTCCGTTGCGCCAGCGCCAATTCCTCGCTCCGGTCGGGCGCGGTCATGGTGATCTTGAGCATGAACCGATCTTTTTGCGCTTCGGGCAACGGATACGTGCCTTCGTATTCGATCGGGTTCTGCGTCGCAAACACCGTGAAGTTCGGCGGCAGCGGATGCGTTTCGCGGTCGATGGTCACCAGTCGTTCCTGCATCGCTTGCAACAAAGCCGACTGCGTCTTAGCCGGCGCGCGGTTGATTTCGTCCGCCAGCAGGAACGACGTGAAAATTGGACCTTTGATCAGCAAAAACTCGTTCCTCTGAAAATTGAAAACGTTGGTTCCGGTGATGTCCGCCGGCATCAAGTCAGGCGTGAATTGGATGCGCGCAAAATCGCAACCCAACACGCGGGCGAGCGTGCGCACCAGGAGCGTCTTGGCCACGCCGGGCACACCTTCAATCAACGCATGATTCCCGGTGAATATAGCAATCAGGGCCTTTTCGATGACATCGTTCTGGCCAATGATGACCTTGGCGGTCTCATCGCGCGCCTGGGCGAGGACGGTCGGTAGTCGAGAGGACATAGTTTGGAATGGGATTGTGTGCTCTGAACAGTTTGGTTTGGTGTGGATGGATTATTGATTTGGCAAATCTGTGGATACGGGCGAAGGTGGCGCCGGCACATTCCCAGCCGCAGGGGTGGAAGATTTCCGGTGGCGCAAGGCATCGCAGATCTCGCGATACGCCCGGACCGGGTTGCGCTCGACCTTGGCGCGTTTGTTTTCTCTCTCGTATACCGCCTGCGCCTCGTCGATTTGCGCGATCGATTGATGCCCGCTATGCACCAGCGAGCGTGTCCATTGATCGAAGCAGACCTGGAGTAGATCGCGCGACGGGATGTTCCGTCGCAACAAATTGACGAAGCCCGCCGCTGCTTCGCGCCCTTGCACCGGCAACCACGACTCCTCCTCGGCGTAAGGCGGGACGAAGCTCATCGAGTTTTTCCAAACAAACAGCAATGCCAATCCAAGTATCCCGAGCCCAAGTCCTCCAAGATGATAGCGGCGCATCAGCGTGGTCACGCCGGGCGTCTCGAGAATGCCCAGGTGCCCTTCGTCAAAGTAGATGTGTTTGCCGGGGCCAATGAGCCAGGCGAGCAAGTCGGCGTGGCGGTCCTGACGCAGCGCCTCGTTGCTTTGGTAATAACAATCGGTCGACATCACCACCGATCCCGGGCCGAAGCGGCGCTCAACGACCACCGGGTTGTCCATGCGCGAGTAAATCACCGTCCACCCGGAGTCGAGGTTGGTAAACACCATCGCACTGTGCCAAATCAGCCGAGGCGGCAGGGATAGCTCGGTTTGGTTTGTTGCCCAATCCGTGCGACCTTCTTCGCCGCCGGTCGTCGTCAAAAGGTGATGCCCGAATTCAAAGCCCCAGCGGTGGGTTAGTGAGGTTCGGCCCAGCCGGCGATCTTCTTCGACCTTGGCCCGGGCGCTTTGCCGACGCACTGAAGGTGGGACCGGTCGGGAGACCGCGCCCAGTGACGCTGCCGTTTCCGGTAGGAACGTAATCACTAACCGCCCGCCGCGCGTAAGATATCCTTCAATCTCATGAACCGTCTCCTCCTGCATGTCGGTCCACTCCCCTCGCGGAGCGGCCAGGTGCAAATAGGCTGCATCCTTTTCTTCGGGCAAATGATTGTCCGAGCTGAAATCGCGGCGCACTGAAATGCCCGGCAGTTGCTCGAGGCTCTCGTACAGCGCCATGGTGCCCAGCGGATCGGACCGCAACGATGAATACTCGGGGTAGATATCCCCAACGTCATATCGGAGCTCAACCAGGTGAAGTAGCCCAACCGCGAACAGTATCGCCAGCGCCAGCAGGATAAAAATGGGCAGCCGGTTCTTCATGTCGCTCCAGCACCACCTTTAATGCGCTCGACCACGGTGGCGAATTGCCCGACCAGCTCGCCGTTGATTTCCTGCCGCCCATACCAAACGCCATCAAATACCGAAACCGTTTCTCCGAAATTCGCTAACAACTCAGGCAACGAGTGTGCGCGGCGGCGCAGTTCCCGCTCGTACTCGCGGTTGGATTTGAATTTCGCCAGGCTGATGAGATGCCGCCCCGCCAAATGCGCGAGACTCGCCAGGTAAAACGCGCGCAGCGCCAGGCGCCATTCGCCGCGCGCCAACAGCTCACGCGCGAGCCGGGTCCAACCGTCTTCGGGAAGCTGCTCCGGTCCGATGTTCAGGTCGTTCAAATCCGGCGGCGATTGGATCGGCTCGCCGGCCAGCACCTGCGCGCGGTCATTTCGATCGCGGAAAAATCTGTAGATCAGGAATCCCAAGCCGGCCACGGCGCCCGCGATAAGCAGGTACAGAAATACCTGCAGCCAAACCATCCACGCGTAACTCGGGCCGCTGGACGAGACGGAGCGGCGTCCCTGGAACAATTTGCGCAGAATCTTGTCCAGCCAATCACCTACGCTCTTCAGCCATTGGCTGAGCAACTTTTGGACGCGCCGGAAAAAGCGGCTGAGCAATCCTTCGCTCGCATCTTCTTCGTCGGTCGCCTTTTCGCGCGGCGCTCGCCACGTGTACTTCCGATGCTGGATCGTGTGCCGGATCGCCTGATCCAAATCCGGTGTCGACATTTCGCCTGGTTCCGCACTGACTTCGGCTTCGACGAGGGCGTCGCCCATCAACTGAACAGGCGCGTTGCCGGAATGAGATCCATCCACAACCGCACTATACCCCGATGTCGTGTGCCCGAGTGCGAGTACGATCACAACAGCCGCCGCAACTTTCGCGATTGTCGCTTGCTTCAACTCCAGCTTCAGGTCGTCGCCCGATTCAATGGATTCGCCGTAAAAACATCGCAAAGCATAAAACGCCTTCACCAGCGGATCGACGCAGAGATAGGTCAGACCTGCCATGGCGGCAAAAAACGTGGAATTGAGCAGACTCATTCCGCTTCGGGTAAAAATGGATTCAACTCCCAGCAACATCTTAATCAGCCCGGGAAGCAAGTAGGTAAACGTTGCCAGGTTGAGGAACACGAAAAAGCCAAAACCGGAGAAGATTAACAGCGCCACATGGTTCTGTGCCGGCCAGAGTTTCGCCAGGCGCGCCGCTTTACGGACGAGCGACGCCGGGGTCGTAATCTCACCATCAGCCAGCACGATTATGTTTTGGAAGAAGGCGTAAACCCATCCGAAAGGCAAAGTCAGCACCATAGCAACTGAGACAAGGAACAATCCGATGGGCTGCAGCGCGAGCTGGGAAACAAACACGCGCAGCACGCGCGAAACAGGGTTCACGCCGCTGACGGACGCACCATTACCTTTCGCCGAGTTGGGACCCGCGCGCTTCGCGACGCCGGCAGTTAAGAATCGCAGCTGCCCCGCGAAACGCGCCTGCCAGAATTTCATCCAGACGAAGAGCAACGCCAGCCCGAACGCCGCCTCGACCAGGTGTTGGTCGGCGAACGCGCTCTGGCTCATATCACCCCAGAAATAGAGCGCTCCCAGCACGAACGGCAAACTTCCGAGGTAATAGCTGGCGAGCGCTGCTGCTGGAGCGGTCCGCACCAACTGCGTCGCCTCCTCGATGAGTTCGAGGCTACCCTTCCCTTGCGGCATTTTGCCCGCGTTCGGCACGCGCTTGAGGATTCCCTCAAGCGCCCTGGATTGCAAACCGGAAACCTGGGCAAAAACGCCGTTGGCTTACGCCTGCCAAATCATTTCCGCCACCGTCTTGTTGGCCGGGATGAACGGTATCACGTGCTCGGTATACGGGACAATGACGTCCAGCAGGTAAGGCTCGTCGGCTTCAAGCATTCGTTGGATAGCCGGGCGCAGGTCCTTCTGGTACATCACGCGCTCGCATTTCACGCCGAAGCTGCGGCACATCGTCACGTAATCTGGATAGATCTCCTGACGATTCTGCGGATCGCCAAGGTAGGTGTGACCCCGGTTGCCCTTGTAGAACTTGTCTTCCCACTGCATCACCATGCCGAGGTGCTGGTTGTTCAGAATCATCGCCTTGGCCGCGATACGCTCGATATGTGCGGTCGCCAGTTCCTGAACGTTCATCAGGAACGAGCCGTCGCCGTCGATATCCACCACTTGCCGATCCGGGCAAGCCACCTTCGCGCCCAACGCAGCCGGATACCCAAAACCCATCGAACCCAGGCCCGCGCTCGTGAGAAACTGGCGTGGGTGCTTGAATTTGTAAAACTGGCCGGCCCACATCTGGTGCTGGCCCACGCCGGTCGTGATGATCGCCTCGCCCTTGCTCATCTCATACAGCACCTCGATCGCCATTTGCGGCAGGATCACCTGTTTCTCCTGTCCTTTGAGATGATCGCGCATGTGCTGTGACTTCACGACCTCTTCCGTCACCGTGTAACCAAAAGGCGCTTTGGCCTTCCAGGCTTCGATCTGTCGATGCCACGCCGTAAATTGCTTTTGAATCGGACGTTCCTGGATCATTTCGGCGAGCCGGCCTAAGGTAAATTTGACGTCGCTGACCACCGGCAATTGCACCGAGCGATTCTTGTTAATCTCCGAAGGGTCGATGTCCACGTGCACGATCGTTCCCGTCTCGCAGAACTTATCCACTTTACCGGTGACGCGATCGTCGAAGCGCACACCCATCGCCAGCAGCAAATCTGCGCCGTGGGCGAGTTTCCTGGGCGGATCGCTGGGATTCTTGCGCGGCTCGAATTCGCCGCTCACCGCCCAGTTGGCAAAGGCTGCACCGTGCATGCCCAGCCACCGAAGTGACAACGGGTGTTCCTCCGGGAATACGCCGCAACCCATAATCGTCGTGGTCACCGGGATCTGGGCCGCCTCGACAAACCGGCGCAACTCCTCGCTGGCGTTGCCGGTTATGATGCCTCCGCCCACATAGAGGAGCGGGCGTTCGGATTTCTCGATTAACCCGATGATTTCATTCAGCTCGATATCACTCGCCTTGCGTGCCGGATTGTAACCGCGCAAATGGACTTGCTTCGGAAATAGCGGCTGCGTCTTCGCTTGCTGCACGTTCTTCGGAATGTCGATCAATACCGGCCCGGGCCGGCCCGTTTGGGCAATGTGAAAAGCTTCTTTGATGATCCGCGGGATATCGTTGATCTCCGTAATCAGATAACTGTGCTTCACCACCGGCAGGGTCATGCCGTAGATATCCGTTTCCTGAAAAGCGCCCTTGCCGATCATGGCCTGTGGCACCTGGCCGGTGATCGCCACCAACGGCACCGAATCCATGTAGGCGTCCGCTATGCCGGTGACCAAATTGGTCGCCCCAGGACCGCTGGTCGCCATGCAAACCCCCGCCCGTCCGGTGGCCCGCGCATAACCGCCGGCCGCAAACGCTCCGCCTTGCTCGTGCCGCGGCAGAACCGTGCGGATTTTTTTCGACCGCGTCAGTGCCTGGTGGATCTCCATGCTCGCCCCGCCGGGGTAGGCGAAGATCGTGTCCACGCCTTCGCGTTCCAAGCAGGCGACCAGGATTTCGCATCCGGCCATCGTCGGCCCGAGTTCCACGTCCTTAGCGGCAGCAGTCGGTTTGGCTTTTTCGGTTGTTCTGTTCATTTGCTGTTTTTGGTTCAGACTGACCGATCGTGGAAATAACAAAAAACCCACGACTTGGCCAGCCGTGGGTTTTTGTCGAAATTCGAATTACTTTCGACAAGTGCCGACGGCGTCGCCACTTACGACGACGACCAGCAGCAGAACGACTTGTCGAATATCTAACATTGGGCCGCAATCTATTGAATTAATCCAATCCCGTCAAGTTTTTGTTCGCGAATTTTTTCTGTAGGTGACGACATAAGGAGTCACTGCTTAAATGAAGTTCCAGGCGCGGTATCAAGCCTAGCAATGTTCCAGTCAGTGAAACTGAATCGCCGAATATCATTCTGGCTTTTCGCCTTACTCGCGAGCCAAATAATCTCGTGCTCCGCTGCCGAAGGCCTCGCTGCCCGTTACCCCGATGATGCGGGTATTACCAAGGACGCGGCGGTCCTGTTCGCGGATGATTTTGAATCCGGCCGCATGACGAAATGGGATCAGGTGCGCGGCGGCGCCACGGTAACCGAGGAGCGCCCCAACAGCGGCCATTGGTGCGCCCGCATGACGATGGAGCGAGGCAAAGACACCGGCGGTGACGCCATTAAATGGTTTTTGCCGGGATCAGATAGAATCTTTGCCCGCTTCTATGTACGCTTCTCGCCCGATTACCAGTATTGCCACCATTTCGTATGGCTCGGCGCCACCGAGCGCACAAACAAATGGTCGGCCTTCGGCAAAGCCGGTTTGAAGCCCGACGGCACCTATTACTCGACTGGAATGGAACCCTGGTTCGCCTGGGGCAAGAATCCGCCGCCCGGCGAAGTCAATTTCTACAGTTACTTCCTCGACATGGAACCAGACCGCAAGATGAACAAATATTGGGGAAACAGTTTCTTTCCGCCAGGCCCGGAAAAAGGCAAGGCCGCGAACACGACGCGGGTGATCCCCCCGCTCGACCGCTGGCAATGCTGGGAATTCATGATCCAGGCCAACACGGCGCCTGACAAGGCAGACGGCAAGCAAGCGATGTGGATCGACGGCCAACTGGTCGGCGAATTTACCGGCATCCGATGGCGAAGCGATCCGGATTTGAAAGTGAATTGCTTCTGGCTTGAGCACTATGGATACGATGACAGCGATCCCACGCGGCAATATTGGAAGCAAAGTCAATCCGTGTGGTTCGACGATATCGTGATTGCGCGCGAGTACATCGGCCCCAAAGTCCCGAAGCGTTAGGCACTCCTCAGAGATTGTTCGTCCTCCTTCTCGTTCTCGTCCTCGATCCTGTTTTCCTGGGTTCACCGCATAAAGCCCTCTCACTTGCCAAACCCGTCTTCCGCGCCTACTGGTTTAGGAAACCAGGAAGCTTATGAACATTGGAATTATTGGGGCGGGAAACGTCGGCGGCGCTCTCGGCAAACGCTGGGCTTCAGCCGGTCACCAGGTAAAATTCGGCGTGCGCAATCCGCAAGACCCTAAGATTGCGAAGTTGCTCAAGGAATGCGGCGGCTCAGCCAGCACCGGAACTATCGCGCAAGCTGCCGCCTTTGGCGAAGTTGTCGTGCTGACGACACCGTGGGACGGGACCAAAAGCGCCATCGAAGCGACCGGAAATCTTTCGGGAAAGATTTTGGTCGATTGCACAAATCCGTTGCCGCTCGGCGCTAATCTTATGGAAGGGCTGACGATCGGTCATACCACGTCCGCTGCCGAAGAAGTCGCCAAATGGGCCAAAGGGGCAAAGGTCGTGAAAGCGTTCAACACCACCGGCGCCGGCAACATGACCAACCCGAATTACGGCCAGGATATGCCCGTCATGTTCGTCGCCGGAGACGATGCCGACGCCAAAGGCAAAGTGTTGCAGCTCTCGAATGCGCTTGGTTTCGATAGTGTCGACGCCGGCCCGCTTCGCCAGGCTCGGTTGCTGGAGCCGTTCGCAATGCTTTGGATATCCCTCGCGTACGCGCAGGGCCTCGGCCCGAATATCGCCTTCAAACTACTCCGGCGCTAACTATCTCAACGCTTCGTAAAACGCATCCAGTCCCTCAAGGGCGATCGCTGCCGGGAGATCGCACCCGGACGAAAGCACAAAATTGGGATGCGCTGCGGCAGTGCACAAAGCCTGTTCAGCTCGTTTTCCAATCTCGGCAGGAGAAAGCTGCAGGAAAACCCCGGCCGGATCCAGGTTCCCGCACAAGACGATTCCCGGGCCTACTTTGCCCAGGGCTGCCGGTAAATCCATTGGCGCGCCAAAATGGAAGCTCTGCAAACCTGTCTCGAGGATCGAGGGCAAATGCGGCAACCGCGCCGCGCAATTATGCACGATCAAACTGAATGCGCCATCCGCAAGCGCGGTCGCGATCGTTTTGATGTAAGCGGACGAGAAAATCGACATGCTCCTGGGCGACAACAAACCTGCCGCAGGTTCGGCCATGATCAATCCGTCGGCACCCGCTTGTCGGAATGCCCGTGCATAACCCGACAGGAAAATTGTGCATTTCTCCAGCAGCACGTGAATCAGACCGGGCTCCGACAGCGTCAATTCCATCGCTTCGCTCATTCCCACCAGTCGTGCCGCAAGCGAGAATGGGCCGATGCACCCTCCCAACGCCAGGGGCGCACGCGGAAGTGTTTTGAGGAGTCGCACTGTTTCGATATAGATTGGCGTTCGGCCGTCGCCAGCCTTCGGCACCGCCAACTTGCAGGCTTGCTCGCGCGTGGTCACCCGTCTCCCCATTACATACGGAACCTCGTTGTCAGAAAAGCGAGCCTCGCACCCAAATGCCTCAGCCTCCACGCTGAGGTCCATCGCGGAAAGCGCGAAAGGAGTGTTGTATCGCTCGTGCAGCGCCGCAGCCGCCTCAAACTGCGCCTGAGCATTTGTTACGACGTCCCTCACTTTGGTCTGGGTCAGCACCAGGCCCGGGTAGACGGCAATCGGCATGCCCAGGCGTCGCGGCGACTCCAGCACGAGTCGGTTGAAGCTACTTAGCAGAGGGTACGATGGCGGCGCCTCATCCACGCTCGCAATCGGTGTCTGAGCCGCCGGCCGCCTGTTCATGCCATAGCCTCTAGAACCCATCTCATAAATAGGGAATGGGTGCGCTGAGCTCTGGCGGGTGGCTGGCTAGGCGCGACGAGGGAGCATAGCCCTGCGCTCTGTGACCGAGGAGCAACAACGCTAGCCACCCGGCAGAACTCAGCCCTGCGGGTTGCCCTTCTTTGGGGCTGGGGCCGCGTTGCTCGTCGGTCACAGATCCTTGCGGATATGCTCCCTCCTCGCGTCTTACCCCAGCCCCAAATTTGACGCAACGCACCCTTTCCCTATTTATGAGATGGGTTCTAATGTCCACCACGACCAGGCTGGGCCTCTGACCATCACTGTCGCGAAGCGAGTGGACTGCGCGGCATTCCCGCGCTCTGCATCGCCTCGTCCGCGGTAGTAATACACTAGCTTCGGTTGCGGGATCGGAACGGCCCGCGCGACGTCCCGGCGCGCAGCGGCCACGCAAACGGCCCCGCGCACCCTCAAACAAACCGAACCCGGCGCAAATAAATAAAACCCCGTCCATCCGTCTCAACCCATGGGGTGAATAACCAACCTTCACCAAAACAAAACGGTGCTAGCCTTTCCGGTTAGGCAAAACCAAGCGCATGGCGAAACGGACGAAAAACTCAAAGCGAGCCGAGCGCAACCGGGCCGCAGAACACCGGGATCGCATTCACCGCCGGATCTGGGCCACGGCCGCAACGGCGCTGCTCACCGCCGGAACTCTTGGCCTTGCTTTGTACCTCCTGCATTCAAGGCTAAGCGCTCCTTCCAAACGCCCGGCCGGAGCCGGCCCGTCCGTCACGAACGCTCACGCCCCGCGCTCTCTCAAAGAGTTGCTCGCACTCGATGCGCGCCAGACCGAAGGCCTGGACGTGGGCCTGATGAATCTGCTGTGCGCCACCGAATTAAACGGCAGCGCCGATCTCGATGTAAACACCTGCCTGAAGCGACTCGACGCAATGGCCGCTGCCGTCGAGTTCGAGACCTCGCGCCATGCCTATCGGTTCAGGGAGCACCCCGAAGCATTCCGAAATTCCGAAGGATATTTCAAAATGCTTTTCCTGTTCACCGTGCTCCAGCAGGATTACGGAATCCACTACAACCCCGCAAGAATCACGCAGGCCGGTGTATTCGAACCCAACAGCGTATTCTTCGCCGACTC
>CAZUVM010000056.1:0-24257 GCA_964623885.1 uncultured Verrucomicrobiota bacterium | reverse complement strand
GCTCCAAATGCAGGTTTCGATCGGTGCTTCGTTTCATCCTCATTGCCTTTCGTTTTGGGTGTCATTTTCCCGTGAGGCAACGAATGTTTTTTCAGCCGCTTCCAGACCCTCCTTCGGTGTCATTTAATGTGACGCAACTCGTGTCTCCAAAGCCAGGATCTTCTACCTTGCAGTTCTTCCGTCGTTCGCTTTCTATTCACTAATGATCCAGATTCTCTATGGTGATGAAGGGCACAAAAACCGTTGTCAGGCTTTGGCAGGTACAGTCCCGGGTTGCAGCATCGCCGACGCGAACGGTCCCGCCCTGGATAAGAAAGTGCTGAACATCGACACGCTCTCGTTCTGGGGTCATGGCGACGCTTCGCATTTTTGCAGAATGACTTCCACCGAATTCGTGGACAAAGTAAAGGAATGGATGAAGTGGAACCCGAGCATCAAGACGCTGGAGATCATTACCTGCAACTCGCGCCACGGCACGATTGACTCTTACAAAAAGGATGACGGCACTGTCGAAATTAGCTGGATCAAATCTTACACCGACCAGGTGAAGCCTGGTCTCAAGAAACTGGGGCTGACGGTGAAAGCCCTGCCTATGGGCATGGGTATGGGCAGTGCCAATCGATGGTCGGTTTTGAGGTTCAGTCCAACGACGAATACCTGGCTTTATGTCACCGGCAACGGGGAGAAAGACACCGATGAAATGTGGCCCGGGGTGAATAAAGTCGAGAATGACCCGCTTTTTCAGAGCACCAAAAACTATGTCATTGCCGGGTCGGCGGTGAAGGCTCGTGACACCATGCGCCGATACACAATTGACTTCGGTTCTATCGGCAACCTCCGCGACGCGCTCGTTACGCTGGCTTAGGGTTCGCCTTTGACTTGTGCTTCACTCACCTTGACCTCCGACGCTTGTGTTCCAGCAAATCGTTCGGGCGCAAACAAGCTCAAATCAAATGAGGGTGATCGGCCTTCGAGCATCATCGACGCCAGTTCACCGATCACGGGTGAGAATTTAAATCCGTGACCTGAGCACGGGCTGGCGATAAGCACTTGAGGACATGTCGGATGATGGCCAAGGATAAAATGTTCGTCAGGCGTGTTGGTGTACATGCAGACAACGGCGGAGCGGAGCGGTCCAGCCGCCTGAGGCAGATAGCGTGCCAGCAACCCCTTTACTGCCTCGATGTCCTCAGGTTGCGCGTCCCTCCGAAGCAGCTCGGGTCGCGTAATTTCCCCTTCGTGATGGATGGCCGCTTTCACTCCGTCGCCGAGATCGGGGAAACCGTAAAAGAACCGGCGCGGCGCATGCTCCCAAATGAAAATCGGAGTCTGTAGGAGCCGACGTGAGGAGGCTAATTCGCTGCCGTTGCCACGAGATTCAAACCAGCACATCACCTGGCGTTCGACCCGCAACGGGAGCAGCAAGTCAGCAAGCAGATCACTCATCCAGGCGCCCGCCGAGAGCAACAAGTGTTGTGCTCGATATTGATTACTGGCCGTCGAAACACGCACACCTTGCCCGTCCAGCTCCCAATTTAAAATCGGCTCGTCGTATCGCAGCGTCGCGCCAGCCCGCTCCGCGAGCTCCAGGTGAGCTTGAATCGCAAGTTCTGGAAAGAGAATGCCGGCGCGCGGTTCCCAAATGGCTGCGAAGTCGTCCGGAGGTGCGAACACCGGGAACCGTCGTCGCAGTTCAGCCGCTGAAAGGAGTTCATGCGCCAGCTTATGGTCTTCCGCGCTGCGTTTCGCCCCGGTGACCAGCACCCCTCCAGGCGGCCCGATCATTAAGCCGCCGGTTTGCAGCAGCAATTGCCGACCCGACGCTTGCTCGAGCTCAGCCCAGAGTTCGTACGCGCGACGCACCAGCGGCACGTAAAGCGTGTGCTCGAAATATGCCTCCCGGATAATCCGAGTCCGGCCATGAGACGAGCCCTGATCGTGCGGCGGCCGAAACCGGTCGAGGCCCAGAACGCGTTTCCTGCTTCGGGCGAGGTGATACGCCGCAGCGCTGCCCATTGCGCCCAAGCCTACGACGATGACCTCGTAGTCCATTGCCACCCGGGTCAAGGCCGTGAGGGAGTCGTCAACCTGTAAAACCTGGTGCCGGACGACGACGCCGGATCACTTACCGTGACTACGCCGCTAATACTCTGAGCGGGCACATCCGCCAGCCTCGTCCACCCACCCGCAGTCTCAGGGCGGAAGAGCACCGTGTAGGTCTTCCCCGCGACGGCTCTGAAGGTGAGCTTGACTCGGCCCTGATCGATCGCAACTGAATCGACTTGCAGGAAACTGTGCGGATCGTTTGGATCGGTTCCGGCCAGGTATTCCTGCAGGTTATTAAACCCATCACCGTCGGGGTCAGCGGCTGGCGCGGCTTGCGGCGAAGTGATGGAGCCGAAGTGCTGGATCTGCCAGGAGTCAGGCAGGCCGTCGCCGTTGGAATCATCCGGGTTGGAAATGTTGTCCCGACCGGGGGTAGGCGCGCCACCGAACCAGTTCGCGGGATCATTCCCAAACTGGTTAGGCGCGCTACGCTCCAGGGATGAGCCTGTGCCGCCGGCGCCGCTAGGCCATGGGGCGCCGTTGACATAATTGATGGAGTCGGTCAGCAGATACGGCACGAAACCGGCGTCGGGATGCGGAAGAGCTTGCGGCGTGTCGGGCCGATCGAGCTCGATGGTTTCGCCGGAGTTCGACAGGTGCCGCTGGTAAGGGCCATAGATTGGCACCGAGGCGCTGAGCGCATAATGGGAGCGGAAACTGGCTAGCGTCGCCAGATCGACCGCGGGATCGAAACCGACGACGAGCAGGTACCCGCCGGCGGGCAGCGTGACGTTTTCCGGGAAAGAAAAATCGACTCCACCCGTAATTTGCCATGTGTTGGTAGCCGCCTGCGGGTCAAAGAGCGGCACATTGGTCACCGTGACGTTATGCAATTCAATATATTCGTCTTGCACGTCATCCTCGACACCGAGCAGAGGCGGCTGAAACATGATTTCATTGATCACCACCGGGCCAACACGAGGATAAGCGTTCGGGGCGCCCGTGCCCGTGCGGAATTGCTCGACCGTGAGCGGGTTATCAACGCCGAAGGTGCGGGCACTCAACGGAACGAAATCGACCTCGCCAATACTATTGGTATAGCGGCCAAAGGAAACGCCATTAGCGGACGCGCCGAAAATTGCCGGGGCGCGGTAGCCGGTGAGAACACCGCTGGCGTCCGCCTGTGACAAGTAAACGCGATCGCCGTGCGCGGAGTTGAAGGTGAAGGGAATCGAAGTCCCGTTCGTCGGATTGAACTGATACTCGTAAATGACGGCGTAGCCTTGCGCGGCGACCACGGTGGCGTCGGGGATGCGGTACTTCTTCAAATCCAGTTTGGAATTGCTGAGGAACCAACCGCCAATAGCTACGGCTGCCGGCGAGCCATTGTAGAATTCAACGGCATCCTCCAGCGGCGGATCCGTATGCGAAAGGACCTCGTTAATAACGATGGCGGGCAGCGGCAGGTAATTGCTTTCCGCGGGTGACTGGGTCGAGCTGAAGCTAACAATGTTGGAGGAGCCGTCGGGGAAACGCCCTTGAGAAATATTGGCCTGCTGCTGTCCGAAACTCACGGCATCGATGGCCTGGCCGGCAGGTGTGAACAACCCAAGCGCGGCTCCTGAGGCACTGATCGCGAAACTGACATGGTCCGCGCCCGCGCTGGTGTTGTTATCAGCGATGAACTGCACAAAACCATCGGCGTCTGAGCCGATGAACGATAGAGCGGGGATCAGTGACTTCGTCTTTTGCGTCAGATCATCGGTAAGGAAAAGCCCTCCAATCGGCACAGGGTCCGCGCCGGAGTTGAAAAGTTCGAACCAATCATTGCCGCTCGGGGAAGCCGCAAGCCACTCGTTTATTTTGAGTGAAGCCGCGCTGCCGAAACCGGCGGCCGAGTTAAGCCCGTTTGGCGTCGGCACGTTCAAGGTCCACGCGCCGGTTCCATTGGGAACCCTTCCGATCGAGAAGTTTGGAACCTGCAGGCCGTACACGACGCTGTCGACCAGGCTTGGGATGGCAGTGGAACCGTTGAACAAGTAAACTGCTCCACCTGAGGCCTTAAGCGAGAAACCGGTGTTATTCGTAGAAGGCGGAAGGTTGTTGTTGCAGTAGATGAGCAGTGAACTACTTGCGGGCAGAACCGCGCCAGCGGGGAACACGAATTTCCGGGGGGTATTCGGATCATCGCTGAGGGAGAGTCCGGTCAAGTTCGCGTCCGAGGCGGTGGAATTCAGCAACTCGATCCAATCTGACGTGGATCCGTCGGTATTTGTGACCGAGCGATTATTGGCGAGCACCTCATTCAGAACTACAGGAGACCCGGTTGTCGTGGTCACGATGTTGGTCGTGTATTGGACCGCGTTCAGCAGCATGCCGAAGACATCGTCGGAACTCGTCGTATTGATTTGGTGCACCTCGACCGCGAGAACGTTATCGCCGGGTACGAGCTGATTGGTAAAACTAAGGTACTCAGGTGTTCCTTCGACCGCGATTTGGCCGCTAGCTGTCGTATTATACGTGTAGCTCGCCGGCATACGGATGGAGCTGACTGGTCCCAGCTTGACGCCGTTGAGGTAGTAAGCGGCGCCGTCATCGACGAAATTGGTCGAAACCAGCGAGTAGTTGGTTAAAGCACTGTTCCAATTGAAATGGGTGCGATAGTAGACCGTGATTTTCCCGCCGTTCGTGTTCGGCGGAGGAATATAGGTGCGAAACACATAGGGCAAATACTCACCCGGCGTGGTCTCGTATCCGAACAACCCCTGGCCCGTAGGCCACGTCGATTCCGGGCTATAGACCGGCTGGTACCAGGAGGAGCCGCCGCCATAATTAGTGCCGCCGGAGTTATCGTAGCTCCAGAATGTGTTCATATCCGCCAGATCAACCATGGTGGTTACGATATTCGTGACTGTGATGACACCGTTGGGCGCTGGGTTAGGTCCGCCAGGCGTCGGGCTCAGGAAGCTGACAATCGTATCGGAACCACTGGGACTGCGGCCTTGGGAGACGTCGGTGATTTGAGGGCCGTAGGTGATTTCATCGATGATGTTCAGAGCGGCATCGGAAAGCACGATGATCCCGGAATTAGGATCGAGCTTGAAGTTCACGTGGTTAGCGCCCTGAGAAGGGGTCGCATCGGCCGTGAACGCCGTAAAACCGGTAGATGCGATAAAGCTCAGGGCTGGGATCGGACTCAGGGCCGGAGCACCTTCCGCGTTCGAGAGGAAACAACCGCCCAAGGCAACAGGTGAAGGGTCCGGATTGAACAGTTCGACAAAGTCGTTGTTGTCGACGAACAATTCATCGGCGAGCCATTCATTGATTTTGAGGTGGTGCGGATCCCCGAGTTGCAGCGGGATGTTGTTGGAACCGAACGAAGGCTGGCACAGTACCCAGGTGCCATCGACTCCGCGACCGATCGACAAATCCGGCACCTGGACGCCGAAAACCACCGAATCCAGCAGCGCCCCGCCGTGAGCGACCGAATCGTGCAGGTAGACGTCGTCGCCGCTCACTTTGACGCTGAAGCCGAGATGAATGCCGGGTGCCGTGGTTTGGCTGTCGGCGTATAACACAAGGTATTGGCCGGGATTCAGCAGCTGTGTGCCTGTCGGGAAAGTGTATTTATAAGGTTTGGAAGCCGCGTCGGTGAGGCCCATGCCGGAGAGATCAACGGGAACGGAACCATAATTGTATAGCTCGATCAGGTCCGGAGTAACTCCGCCATTGGTCAGGGTAGTGGTGTTTTGTGCGAGTATTTCGTTGAGCCGAACGGCGGGCGTCGAGGGCGGCACATAGCTCGTATCAACAACCCAGGTTGGAGAGGAAGTAACGATCGCTTCGGGGCCGAATGCCGGGTCGTCCTGGTACCAACCGGAATCGCGTTTGCCGGTCACATCGACATGATGAGGCCCGCTAGCCAACCCGGTCAGTTGAATCGGGGAGGTCGTAGGGGTTTCAGCGCTCCAGGCACCGTCGTCTAGGCGGTACTTGTAAGCGTAGTATCCGGAACCATTTGGGAACCCGGCGGTCGGAATGCCGTAGCCAGAGCGAACGATGCCAACCGTCAGCGTCGCGGTGGTTTGGTTGTTTGTGCCGGAAGGACCGTTGACGGAAGCGCCGATGGGCACGAGGCCGCCCTTATCCTGACCGTTGGGACCGGTGCCGCGGGCGGGAGACCCAGGCTGCAACGTGAACCACGTTCGCATAATCTGGGCGGAGGCCCAGTTGGTGAAATAGGTTTCCGAGACCTGCGGGATGTATGTGAGCAGCGGAGTCTCGATAACGTTGTTCGAGCCCGGACCCGGCCACGGCATCGGAAGAATGTTGTTGTTGAAGGTGACTGTCGTTTGAGTCGCGTCATAATTTCGCACGAGCTGCTCCGCATCCCAGATAACGTTTCCCTCCAGGTAAAATCCCATGCCGATCGCTGTCAGCGACGGTGTCGTGTCGCGAACATTCACCACACCGGACGCGAAATCTTCGCCGCCGGTTTTGGTCGTATGCACGATCGTATTATTAAAAAAGGTGAAGAAGTTGCCTTCCTTGGCCGTGGCGGCATTGTCGCAATCGAAAAAGAGATTACCGACGATGGTGATTTCCGAAGTGCGAACCCCGCCGCTGGTGCCGTAATCATAATTGCCGCCGGAAACGGCACTTGAGGAATCGGGCGAGCCATTCCGATGTGAATGAAGAAAAATGTTGCCTTCAATCCAGGCGTCGGTGCCGTCGAGATCGAGCATATCATCACTGGCCCCGACAAAGACGTTGTTGAGATATTGAATGATGGGTTGGCCGAGGTCGCGGTTGCCACCGGTGAAATCCATGATGTCGTTGTAACCGGTCGTGCTGCCGAAAAAACATTCGCGGACAATGCCACGGCCTCCGGCTTTGATGCCGGCGGTCCCGTGCAGCAACTCAAATGGCGCGCTGGTTGTCGGAAAATAACAGCCGGTGATGAGGAAGGACGCGCCATCGAGCGAAACGTACTGGTGCGTGGTAGTCAGGAACGAGGTTTGATCTAGATAGAGCGTGCCGCCGGCCACTTCGATTGCAGTGTTCCCATTGCCTTCGAACCAGGCGTAGGCAATGCGCGTTTCGGGTGAGGCGCCAGCCCCGTTGATGGTCATCCCGCCCCAGGAAACGCCGGAGCCGGGCGCCACGGTGAAACGGATCGGGGCATTGGTGGTGCCTTCGGCGAGCAGGCGGCCACCATTGTTGATGACAATGTTGACTCCGGAACCGAGATACAGCGTCGTACCCGGCTGAATCGTCAACGTCACATTTGTTGGAATGGTGAGAGTCGAACTGACGCTGTAGGGACCGCCGGCGGCGGTCCATGTCTGATCGCTGCCGATGGTGCTGCCCACTGCCGTGACGGAGCCGTTATCGTACCAGATGTCAGTGTAAGTACGCTGGCATTCCTGACCGTTTGCATCCAGCGCCTGCACCAGAACGTGGTTGATGCCAGGATAAAGCGGCACCGAAGTATTAGTCCAGCAACCGGTCCAGGCTGTCCACGATGCGGGTGAGCCGTTAACCAGGACCGAACGCGCGGCGATGGCGTTGGCTGTGCCGAAGAGTGTCACCGTTGCGGCTGTGGAATGCGGATAACCGCTTAGTTGACTCAGGCTATTGGAAACCGTCAGCGCCAGCGGGAATTGGGAAAGCACCCAACTCACCTGCGCCACGTTGTAAGCCTTCATGGTGTCAATCGTCTGCTGCGGCAAATAACCGGCGAAAAGCTGATCGAGCAGAGGATTCATCTCGGCGGCGGAGAACGCGGTGTCGGCATACGCCTTTAGCCACTTGAAATAGATCGGCGCAAACTGGGGCGTTTTCATGAATGTGTTCATGACCGGCAGGGCGGTCATGCGCCAGATGCTGTGGTGTGGCGGCGTCGGGGTCACACCGCGCCCCATGACCGTGTCCATGTCATAGGAGAGTGCCAGGAACCTGGTGTCGTTGGTGCCGCGGTAGAGCGCGTAATCATCGCCGACGCCGTTGGCGAGGCAGGTTTCATCGTTATCCAGCAGTGTGTTGACGGCCATGTACTGCATCCATTCTTCGATATTGATACGGCGTTGAACGTCCTGGACGTAATTGCTGGCCTGATAACCGTTTTGCGTGTTGAGCACAGCGATGAGATCGATAATGTCCGACCAATCATTCGCCAGCAGGTTGTTCTGCTTGAAGTAGGCGTTGGTATAGGGCGCTTGGTTGTAATTGGCGCCGTGCCAGGAAAGATCGGCCACACTGTTGCGGGTGCTGTCGCAAAGCGTTTGATCGCGGATGCCGCGGTACGAATTGCCGTACGGATCGAGCGCGAAAGCGCGGGTAACGAAATCGTTGTTGTATTGTTCGTTAGCCGCGTATGAACCGAATGAATTGGTGTCAATCGAACGTCCGTCGAGGTAAGGAAAAACCATCAGGTTGGTGCGATTGACACGCAACTGGACCGGACGCGATTCGGCCATAGGCAACTCGAGTCGTCGGAAGACCGCGCTGCCGAGCACCTGGGAATGCGCAAATTGAGAGTTGATGTTGATGCCGGTCAGATTTTTCCAGGAACGATCTCCGGGGATGTTGATGTGGTAATTATTCGGGTCGGATGAGCGGGTACCGTGCCCGCGGTTGCGCACGCCGATGTTGTAACGAAGTTCGGTGCCTGAGCCGGAACCAACGGCGGGATCCGTGGTGATCCAGGTGGCATTCATCTCGGCATCGCTGTCCATCGATGGGCAACCGAGCCCAATTTGGTAAAGCTCGTTGCGCTCCGTTTCGGTCATGATGATCCGGTAAAGTGGCTGCGCTCCGGCGTAAGCACCGCTGTCCACCTGGTAAAGCAGGTTCGCGGTGCGTGTGGAATTGGTGGGCGAGATGACATTGGGATACGTTCGGATGTGGCCATCGGCATCTTGTCCAACCAGATAGAATTCGACGACTGTGACCACCGGGCTCGGCGGCAGAATGGCGCCAAAAATGCCATCCCCGGCCGTGCCGTCGCCATGAGCGCCATCATCGAGCATGGGCACTGCGGTAAACGCTCCCGGCGTGACGGTCGAAGCACTGCGGTAGTACAATGTCAGGCTTAGTCCTGAAGTTCGTTCATCGATCAGATGCGCGCTGATCGTCACCGGATCAGTCGGCCCGGGAATGATAGGTGAATGGGTAATCCCTGTGATAATCGGCGCGATGTTCGTGCTGGCCACGGAATTGGGCGCTCCCGGCGTACCGCCGGGCACCGTGCTCGAAGCCCAGTTTTGGCCGTAGATGTTGGGGAGATTGGCGTTCATCAGTTCGAGCGAACTGCCGCCGCCGTCGTGCGCGGCCAACCATTCCCAGCCGTAGTGGCCGAAGGAGTTGTAATTCGTGGTTAGGATTCGGGCCGCCCAGTCGCCGTCATTGGAAAAATTGACGTCATTAACGGTTGTGCCATTGGCGTCAACGACTATCAGATGCGAACTCATCGCGCCGGACCAACCGGCTACGAAATTGTTCACACCGGGATATTTGTTGGTAAATGTCGCTGCATCGGAGGCGACGACGAGATACGCGCCAGGTGCGAGAACAACGGGCGAGTTCGTGCTGAACACATAATGAATTCCTTTTGCGAAACTCCAACCCGCCAGGTTCGCCGCATTGGTACCAGCGTTATACAGCTCGACATAGCACTCGAGCGGGTTCTCGGAAGCGGTGTGATACATGATTTCGTTGATAATCACGCCATTGCCGTAACTGCGACCGGCAAAACCGCACAGCGCCATTGCCGCAATGACAATACCACAGAGGATTCTCGTGTGAGGTGCAGAAAGGAGACTTAAAAACCTAAGTAACCGGCTAAAGACACGGCCATTCACAGTCAAGATGTAACAGAGTCCAAAATCATGGGCAATAAATTGTTTGATGTTGTCTTTCCGCAATTCCCCTAAAGGTGTAACCTTGCCTTTTCATGGCGGCCGCTGTTTCCGTTCAAGATTTTTCTCTGCCTCTCCGCAAAAAAAGTCATGCCGATAATTTGTCGGGTCTGAGTTGTGCTCTATAATAACCCGAATGTTTGGTTTGCAGTTTTCGTCGGTTTTTCCAACAAGGCAACCAAGTCCCGCAAAGGCCCATGTTTGCCAGTTTTCCAGAAACGAACGGGAGGGAGGTGTTTTGTCCTGCCGGCCACCGCAAGTCCCGGGCTCGAGGTCGCGCGCCCTCCCGGTTGTGATTACAGTGTGCTTGCTCGTGGTCTGGTGCGCGACCCCACACGCCCGGGCCACCCTCACACCGGTGGCACGACCCGACCCGCGCAGCGGCGTCCTGGAACGCCTGTGCACCGGCCCTGCCCTGGCGAAATTCAACACCGCGATCAATTATCTGAAGCAGGTGCCACAGGCGCACACCATTATTGGACAGCTCCAAAACTCGGGCACGAACTTTGACGTCGAAATTGTTGACCACCCGAGCGCCAGCAGCGACCCGAACTTTGACGCGGTGCATAACCTGGTCACTTGGAATCCAAATGTGGCCCTGGAATGGAATGGTAACCTGCACTCGTACCATGCTCACTCGCCCGCGGTGTTGCTAATGCACGAACTAGGCCACGCCTATGAAAAGGTAATCGATCCCGCTCGTTTTTTCCGGCTCACCGCCCATGCCACTCACGACGGACGCTGGAATAATCTCGAAGAAAAACAAACCGTTCTCCACGTCGAGAATCCCATTGCCAATGCCCTGGGCGAGGGCGAGCGCTTTTTCCACGAAAACTCATCCTTTTTTGATGGGCACTTTTACGCGGCATTGGAACCAACCTCGACTCGACACGCCCCCCAGCAAAGCTCATTCACGCCGCTGGCCAGCCAAACCGCCCGGCGCGATGACCCACAGCTGCTCGCTTTACTTCACCGTGCACTGCGCGCCTTGAAACAAAACAATGTCAGTGGGTAAAATGGTGCTTGTTAGAGGCTTATTCATTGCTCTTCTTACCCACATTAATTGTTCTTGACAATCACTGCCGCTTCGCCCATGCTCCACCCATTCCATAACTATGAAGGGATTACGGGGCGTACTCTGGGTCGTTCTGTTGACATTGGCTCCGGGGGCACCAGCCCAATTCACTTTCACGACCAACAACGGCGCCCTCACTGTTGTGAATTATGCCGGCCCTGGTGGTTCCGTGACTATTCCGGCCCGGACCAATGGAATGCCGGTCGTCGCGATCGCCGGTTATGGCATCCCCAGCTATGGCTCGATCCTCAATCTGACGATTCCCGGCGGCATCACCAACATCGGTGATTATGCCTTCGAGTTTGATTACAATCTCCCCAATGTGTATTTCGGGGGGAACGCCCCAAGCGTGGGTCCGAATGCGTTTCATTTCGACGGTTTTTACGGTGTCTTCCCGGTCGCGCATTACCTTTCGGGCACAACCGGCTGGGGCGCCAGCATTGGCGCTGGAGTTGCCACCACGCTGCTGCCTGGAATCGTCATCACGGCCGGCCCAACGAACGGTCTGCAAGGTTCAATGGTGAGATTCACCGCGACCAATATCGATAGCGGCGGCAATTCGGTCACTAATTGGAGCTGGGATTTTGGCGATGGCTCAACCAGCACCGCTCAGAATCCTTCGCACGCCTATGCCACCAGCGGAACTTACTGGGTCGCTCTTTTTGAGAGAAGCAACGCCTTGTCGGTTGCCGGAGCAGCCGTGTCTATTACGGTCAATCCACTCACGGTAGGGTGCACCGCCAGCCCCACGAATGGTCTTGAACCGCTGACGGTGAACTTCACCTCGACGAGCGCCGATAATGGCGGAAACGCCATCAGCACCTGGAATTGGAATTTTGGCGATGGCTCAAACAGCGCCGCTCAGAACCCTTCCCACACGTATTCTAACAGCGGCACTTTCTTTGTCACCCTCACCGCGACCAACAACCTTGGCATTCCGGTGCCCGGCGCAGTTCCATCCATTACAGTTTCCCCGCTCACGGTTGCTTTTGGCGCCAGGCCAACCACCGGCGTGGTGCCTCTGCCGGTGAATTTTAACGCCGCCGCCATGGACAATCTCGGCAACGCCATCACGGGTTGGAAGTGGGATTTCGGCGACGGTGCCATCAGCACGGCCCAGAACCCATCTCATACCTACACCACCAACGGCATCTTCACCCCGAAGCTCGTGGCAACCAACTCGCTTGGCCTTACTGCGCTTGGCTTAGGACCCGGTTCCGTGAACGCTCTTCTGCCGGTTCCGCACTATACGAACTTCACCGTGGTTCATACCTTCGCGGGCAGCGACGGAGCTTATCCTTACGCTGGTTTATTGCTTTCCGGAAATACGTTCTATGGGACTACCGAGTACAGCCTTGCGCCCATTAGCGGCACGGTGTTCCGTTTCAATGACGCAACTTTGACTTTTGCTGACCTGCTCCACTTTCCGAATTTGAATCCGCCAGGCATCGAAAACTATGACGGAGCCAATCCGGAAGCCTCCGTGATTCAATCAGGCAATACTCTGTATGGGACAGCCGTCAACGGCGGCCAGGCGGGCTATGGCGACGTGTTCAGCCTGGACGCCACGACCTTGAAGGTGATTGCGCTGCATGCTTTCAGCACGCCCACCCACGACACGAATACGAGTCTCTATTACAACAGCGACGGTATCAGCCCACAGTCGGCTCCCGTTTTGGCGGGCACGATGCTGTATGGGACCGCAGCATTTGGCGGAACGAACGGCTATGGAACCGTGTTCAGTTTCAACACCGCAAACTCGAATTTCACCACTCTCCACACCTTCGCCGGGGGTGCGGATGGTGCCTTTCCAGTCGGCGATTTGCTTCTGTCGGGAAACACGCTGTTTGGGACCGCGAACTCGGGGGGAAGCAACGGCTACGGCGCCGTATTCAGCCTCAGCACGAACGGCTCAAATTTTACCGCCTTGCACGGCTTCACCGGCGGCATCGATGGGGCTTACCCGCTACAAGGCGCTTTGCTGTTATGGAGCAACACTCTCTACGGGACGACCGATTCCGGCGGCAGCAATGGTTTCGCGCCTAACGGTTGGGGAACCATCTTCAGTGTCGGCACGAACGGGTCCAATTTCACCAGCCTCTATAGCTTTACGGGCGGCAACGACGGCGCCTATCCCTGTCCAGGATTGATCCTCGCAGGAGCAAAACTCTACGGAGCAACGTCGAGCGGTGGTGCTGGAAACAGCGGCACACTTTACAGCCTCGGCCTCGCACCACCGGCGACTGCTCCTACGACTCTTTACAGCTTCACCGCGACAACAGGAGCAAATCAGACCAACCTCGACGGAGCCAATCCGAATCCAGGCCTGGTTTTAACTGAAAACGTGTTGTACGGAACCGCCCGCTATGGTGGGACAAATGGCTATGGCACCGTGTTCGCCTTCCCCTTGCCCGGCGCACCTGCGATTCCGATTCCATTGAGCATTCGACTAGCCCCCGGCAAGCTGGTCTTAAGTTGGAATGACTCGGCTTCGGCATTTTCTCTTCAATCTTCGCCAGCGGCAACCGGAGGATTTACCAACGTCCCGGGCGCGAGTTCGCCCTATACCAATATCATCACGGCGGCACCGCAGTTCTATCGCTTAATCGCGAATCCGCCCTAAGGTTTTCGCATTCTTAGCCGCTGGATCTCACGCATTGTATTGGCAGATCATCTGTTGATTGGTGGTAGGTGCTCGTGTGCTATCTTCCATTCGCCACCGCCGCCCTCCTTCACGAACACCAGTCGAACGGTCTTTCCTGCGAACGACTTCGCCGCCGGACTCGAAACTGTAGTTCAGGATAAAGGTGGCAAAACTGAGAAGGCAGGTGTTCAATTTCAGACAGGACGCCAGTTCGCTTTTGTAAAAGGAATTATATGCCACAAGATCTTTCTTACTAGTGCCTTACATTGACACTATGGATTCACCCACTTTACAAGTACCGCGACATTGGTTGATGTTTTTAGGCTATGAAAACGACAATCCTTGGTTTGATGTTGTTTGGTATCGCCGGTTCGGCCTTGGCGGTCGGACGCAGCGAACTGGACGATCGAATTCGAACGCTGACAACGAAGTTCGAAGCGATGCAGCAAGATCCGGTAAAGGGCATACCGGCTGAGACCCTCCGGAAGGCCAAGGGCATCGTGCTGCTGGATCGCACCAAAGCTGGAGTTGTTTTCGCCTACCAGGGCGGCTCCGGCGTGGCCATGGTCAAAGATTCGTTGGGTCACTGGAGCCCGGCGGCTTTCCTCAGGGCCCAGGATGCCAGTCTCGGCGCTCAAATTGGCGGCCAACAATCGTTCATCGTGATGGTGTTCATGAGCACGAATTTCGATCGCTGGCTCACCGAACAGCAAGAGCGGTTCGGCGCCGGAGCGCGCGGAACGGCAGGCGATTCCACTTCGGGAGTGGAAAGTGAAACCGTGCCGCAAGAGCCATCGGTGCTAATCTATGAAAGCAGCCAAGGGCTTTACGGCGGGGCGGCCGTCAAAGGCGGCTCGATCATGGCAGACGACAAAGCCAACAGCACCTATTACGGCCAGCCGCTCACAATAAATGACATCCTCTTTGGCAAAAAGGTAAAGCCGAGCGAGGCCACGCTGGCCCTGGTTGAGCGGATCAACGCCGCCGGCTCCAAACAAGCCAGCAGGTAGTGCTCGTAACAGTTAGACCTCCAGTAGCCCGCGATTTTCTTTCTGCGTGCGCTGGGGTCTGACTTTAGTTGGCGGGAGCGCGTTTTTATGTCAGATTGCATCGGGTGAATCGGACCATGACCGCAAGAACGCTGTTCCTGGCGGAGATGCTCCTGGCAGCCTTGCCGGCCGCGACTTGCCGTTTGGTTGCACAGACCAACGTGCCACAGCAATACACGCTGGTGAGCGGCAGTCAGTTAATCGACGATTGCCCGATGTGCGGCCGGCCCACGATCCTTGCCCCGATGGCCGGAACATTTGAGCTGCGCCTGCTCGACCAGAACCCGCTCTTCGCTCGGTTTCAAATGCTGAACATCTTCTTCCATGCCGGAACGAATTCGCAGCCTGAATATAAAGTGACCGGTGGCGGCACCTATCAGGTTGGCGGCGAAGTAGCGCTCGCTCAAAATCTGTACCTCGACGTCTCGATTAATAACGGGTCTGTCACCACAGACGCCCTGTGCGCGAATACCAATACCGAGGTGAATGTGCCGTGGCCGAAGCTTCAGCTCAGTGTAGACCAAACCAACGGTACACCAGGTCAAGTTTACCACCTGGATTTGATCGCTATTCCGGTTCCGGCGATGAGCCCCGCAAGCGTTGACTACAAAAGTGGGAACGTTCGCCTAAACTGGGAGGCAAACGGCGGGGAGTTCCAAGTTGAACGCGCGCCGGAAATAGGAGGGCCATATACGGCGCTGGCGCCGGCCTCGACTAACTCTTCATATACCGATGTCGGGGTCCTGACCAACCAACCGCGGGCCTTTTATCGCTTACGTCAGTTCTAGACATCAGCTCGAAGGAAGCCGGGGCATAAGGCTCCTATCGGCTAACCCTTCGCTCCTACCAATTCCGCGAGGCGTGTTTTAACCAGCTTGGACACGAGCTTCGCCGGCGGCGGTTTACCGTGCGGAAATTGAATCGTGCCCTTGGAGATTTTGTAGCCTTTCAATTCGGCGGCATGCAAACGGATCGCTGTTGCAGCAGGGAAGAAGCTGCAATGGTCTTTAAAAGCTGCAAACCAAACAACGGGTCGCCCGTTCAGCTTAAACGCCGGAATGCCGTAGCTAATCCCTTCCTCCGCTCCCGGCACCGCAGCGGCAATCGCTTTGCGAAGCTCGACGAGACCGGCCCGCACATTTGCTGGCCGGGATGCAAGGTAAGCGCTGACCGCCGCCAGGCCGCTGCGGGCTGCGGGGTGTTTCTTTTTTGGCGAGGAAGAAGCTGCTTTCATCGATTGGGGTACATTTTGAAAAGTCGTTTGTGTTTAGAAATCTTCATGTGTGGCGCGGCACCAACTTATTCAACAATGATTGGGTTTTCAATCCCTGCCCGGAACGATTCGCCGCATCGATACATCCCGGTTAAAAACCTCGTTGAAATACAATTCGGTGAAGGCGAAATAACTCGCGTGAATGAAAATCATTCGGCCCCGGGGCCATAGTCGTCTCCGCTTTTGCTCTGAACAGATTTTACGCGATGACGTGACGCCGATTGCGCCTGCGCCGCGAACTGATGAGGGGGCCGGAGTGGGCATCGGTCAATGTATGTCCATCGTAACATTTTCGCCCTCGACCGTCGCGCAAACCACAAAATCCGTGCGTCCCTGAAACCTATAAACGAATTGCACGCGACCACGCTCCCGAAGCTCCCGCCTTTGCCGGGTCGTGCAAATACTCTGCAAAAGCCGTTCCGCGATTTCGGGCGTGACCGCGAGACCTTCGACCGGGTGGGCCTCGCCACCGATCACAATGACGGGAGGAACGCCGACGTTAATTTGCAGCCTGTCTGCGCGGTCAGCGTTGAGGACATGCAAGAGACCATCCATTGAATACATGCGCGATGATATGCTTACCGCTTATCAGGCCTCGCGCCAAGGTTCGATCGTTGCGCCAATTTTCTGCGGTGTGCCGACTTCGCTGATACTGGCACTACAGGTGCTATGCATTTTTGGGATTTATGAATCGGGAAAGAAACTCATCAAAGCGGCCAGGACAGCTCTGACTCATTGCTGCACGCCCACCCGATACAAGAACGACCCCGTTCCCGTCGCATTCGTGTCTGTGTAGCTCGTCGTGGCGTTCTTCCCCGCAACGCCGCTCGCCACGGTGTTAAACGCAGGCTGCGCACCGAGGTCGCTGGCGCGTTGAACGAAATAGCTCCGGTTGGTTACACTCTGCCACGAAACCGCCACGCCCGTTGGACTATTCGAGGCAGTCACCATCCGGAGCACGGATGCAGCGTTTGTCGGGTTCGTGCCGGCGATCCACTCCTGCCAATTATTCATGCCGTCACGGTCTGGGTCAGCGAAGTCGGCAGAGCCGTCCGTGACAAAACCATATTGTTGCAGCCAGGCATAGGAAATCAGCGACGTGGGCGACTGATACTCGTAAGCGCCAATGTCCACGGTGCCGCCCCGAATGCGCGAGTTACCATCGAAGTCGGTAAGCACAGCGACGTAGGCGTTGTTCCCGGAGTTGATGCAAGGCGAACTCGAGGCAAGGTGAAAGTCGCCACCCGCCAAATTTAGAAACAAGGGTGGGTTAGTTATGTTGCCGGAAACCGAAGGGAGCGGTGTGGTGCAACAATTGTGCAACGCCGTGCTCGAAATGAAATTCGCACCGGCCCCCGAAGGTGAGTTGTAATAGATAATGCAATTGTTCGCCTCGGGAATGATCCCGAAACCCGAAACCATTTCAACGCCCGGAGCCGAGTTCGCGCAAATGGTGCAGTTATTGAGGATGCACTGGTAGGTGCCACCGGCCCCGCCGTGGCAAATGTTGCTAAGCACAAGGCAGTTGTTGAGCGTGGACCCAAACACCCCGCCGCCGCCATTGGCCGCCGTATTGCCCAACACAAGGCAGTTGTTGAGAGCGGAAACTCCTCCCGATGCCCCACCGCCGAAAAGAGCGGATGAATTGTTGGACAATATGCAACTGTTCACCAGGCATGATTCGGTCCCCCCGCCAGAAGAGCTCGCAGCATTATTCCAGGCGATGATGCAATTATTCACTGCACCCTGGAAAATGCCACCTCCCGAGGGGGCCGTATTGCTGATGATCACGCAGCTTGTAACGACCTCGTTGGAGTAGGAGGCGCACCGAACGGCACCGCCACCAGCACCACTGACCACATTGCCATTACGCAATGTAAATCCCGACAGGACGGCACCATTGGCCAGATAGACACAGCGCATCGAACCACCGCCGTCGATCACCGTCACGCCCGCACCGTTGACGCTTTGTAAGCTGAGCGGATTTGTTACTACTACGCTAGTCGGTACGCCATCCCCGCCCGAGCGAGCCCCCGTTTGATAAAGGCCGTTAGTAACAAGTACCTCATCGCCGGAAGCAGCAGCATCAACAGCGTCCTGAATATTCGTGGCCGCCGTGCTCCAGTCGGTATATGGCGAAACCGGATTGGTGCTGTTCAGGTCCACATACCGCACAGTGGCCGTAGCAGTAACCGCAAAGAATGCCAAACAAAAAAGGACAGCAGGGATCTTCATACTCAACTCTCAGTGGCAGGTTCGCGCAGAGTTTAGCGCGTTTCGCGGCGGCACATCAAGCCTCGTGTCCTCCTTTTCCTCCTTTTCTGCGCGGCCTTATTTTCCTCATCGCGCGGAGTCCGAAGCTGCTGCCGCAAGCGCATTGCTACCACTAATCCAACGTGCTCAGATAACCTCTCCTTCTCCCCATCCCATGGGGAGAGGGCCGGGGTGAGGGGTCCGTTATTCGCTCAGGTTGTTTCAGAAACAATGGGACATTCGACTATGGCATGTGGGCTCATTTCTTCGGCTCCGCAGTTTCAACCCTCCTGGGGCAACTACGCAACTGAACGCTGACGCCCACAAGCGCAAGAATCAACCACACTGCCAGGCTGCCATAAGTCAGAGTTCCTGACGCCGGCACTTGAGCCGGATGAAGCCAGATCTCCCGGGCATTCTTTCCTTCAGCCACGAACGGCCATATGCCGGCGGTGATCAGGTAAGCCCCACTGAAGGCGGTCGATACCGCAATCATGAACTTCTGAGCAATCAGGGCAATGATTCCAAAAGCGATCGGCAGCGCGATTAAGACGATTGGCGGCACATGGTGGCCGCCACCGTTAAGCACAGCCGCAGCGATGGCAGTTCCGGCCGCCGCTCCAACACAAAAGACTCCCAGCTGAAAAACCAAAAGGCACAGCAACATGCCAATGATTCCGCCGATGAGCGCGCAGACGAGCGCCGTTCCCGTGCTGCCATGAAAAATGGCCAACCCGGCCTGCCAGCCGCCGTACGCGCCAAGGATGAATCCCATGAGCCCCAAGCTAACCTTCAGGATGCGATAACCGAAAAAACAGAGAAGCACCCCGGCAACAATGACAAACAGGGCGCTGCTGTGCCCGGCCCATGCGTATTCATTCATAATTCTTTCTCTTAAGTTTGCAGATCCAGCATGAGCCAATAATTCGAAGGGTGAAAGTGCTCAGTAATCAGTAGTCGACTCACGAAACCTTCGGCGGAAAAACTGTGTCGAGGCAAGTGAGCGATGCGCGATCGTGCCGGACATCAAGGTTTCTGCGAAGCAGGAACTGGCCCGGGTTGCTCCTTGGTTGGTGACGGCCACGCCCCGTGCTCCCAACTTTTATCCGGGTAATTGGGCACCGCGCCGCGGCTCATATAATCGCTCAAGGTCAGATCGATCATGATCAGCAACCAAACAAAGCCGCCTGCCACAAAGATCCAGGTGAGCGACGGTTTATACTTCACGTGCATGAAGAACAGAATCACCAGAAGCATTTTGACCAGCGCGATAGTCAGGGCTGCGGCGACATTGAAGTGATGCAGGTCAAGCTGGGCCAGGCCCCAGGTCAGCAACAGCAGCGCAAGCAGCGCGCCCCAGATGATCACCAGATGCTTTTTGGAAATCGAAGCGGTGCTCATTTAATGACGATTAATGAGGTAAAGCAGCGGGTAGAGCCAAATCCAAACGATATCAACGAAATGCCAGTAGAGTGCGGAGACATCAACCGGATTATAGTAGTACGCCGAGAATTTGCGGCGCCAGGCCATCACTGTAATGACCGACAGCACGCCGACACCGATCGTAACGTGCAGTGCGTGCAAGCCGGTCATGGCCCAGTAAAGGAACCAAAAAATTTGCGCTTGCGGCGGCAACCCGGCTTTAAATTGCGGACCCGGCCACAATCGCTCGTGCAGATCGTCATGGTATTCGAGGCCTTTCACTCCCAGAAAGCAGCAGGCGAGAAAGATAGTGACGAGCAGGAATCGGACGAGCGCCCGGTTATGACCCTGCTGAGCGGCATGGACAGCGAGGGCCATGGTCAGGCTGCTGGTGAGAAGAATGGCCGTGTTGACCGTGCCATAAAGAACCACGGTGTGCCGGCTCGCTTCGGCAAATGCCGCCGGATACGCGTACCGGTAAATGATGTAGCTCATGAACATCCCGCCGAAGAACAGAATCTCGGTCGCCAGGAACGTCCACATGCCGAGCGTAGACGCCTCCTGCTGCTGGGCCATGTCATCGAACTGCTCGTGGACGGCGGAATGTGCGTTAGCCATGAATCAACTCCTCCTCCGCTTCGGCCGAATATTGGTACGGCGGCCCATCCACGACCGGTGTTTGCGCGAAATTATGCTTCGGCGGCGGCGACGGTGTTTGCCACTCGAGCCCGGTGGCTTTCCACGGGTTAGTTGGCGCTTTGCGGCCATGCTTGAGCGACCAAATAAAATAAATCAGCGGCAACAGGTAACCAATGCCCAGGATCGATGCGCCGGCGCTGGACATCACATTGTAAATCTGAAACTCCGGCGCATACGCGTGGTAACGCCGCGGCATGCCGAGATATCCCACGACGAACTGTGGGAAAAAAGTCAGGTTGAACCCGATATACATGATGAGCGCGGCAAGCTGGCCCAGCTTTTCCGGATAGAGCCGTCCGGTGATTTTGGGCCACCAATAATGCAATCCGCCCATGAACGCGGTCACCATGCCGCCGACCATGATGTAGTGGAAATGAGCCACGATGAAGTAAGTGTCCGTCACATGCACATCGAGCCCGATTGCAGCGAGAAACAAACCGGTGAGCCCGCCGATCGTGAACAGGCCAATGAACCCCAGCGCATAAAGCATCGGCGTGTACAGATGAATCGAGCCGCGGTACATCGTTAGCGTCCAGTTGAAGACTTTAATGGCCGAGGGCACGGCGACGATATAGCTGAGCAACGAAAACATCAGGCCGGCATAAATGGATTGGCTGCTGACAAACATATGATGGCCCCAAACCAGGAATCCCAGGATGGCAATGGCCACGCTGGCGAAAGCCACGAAATGATACCCGAAGATCGGCCGGCGGGAGAAACACGTGATCGTCTCACTGATCACGCCCATGCCTGGCAGGATCATGATGTAGACCGCCGGATGCGAGTAGAACCAGAACAGGTGCTGAAACAGAATGGGATCGCCGCCCAGCTTGGGATCGAACACACCGATGCCCCACAAACGTTCGAGCGCCATCAACGCCAGGGTCATCGCCAGCACCGGCGTCGCCAGCACCAGGATCACGCTCGTGGCATACATCGACCAGATGAAGAGTGGCAAGCGAAACCAGGTCAGACCCGGCGCGCGCAATTTGTGGGTCGTCACAATGAAGTTCAAGCCGGTGAGAATGGAGCTGAAGCCGGCAATGAAAACGCCGGTCGCCATCATCACCACATGCGAGTTCGCGTACGTGCTGCTGTAGGGCGTGTAGAAGGTCCAACCGGTGTCGACACCGCCAAATGCCACCGCATACAGCGCACACAGACCGCCGATATTAAATAAGTACCAGCTTAACAAATTCAATTTGGGAAACGCCACATCCCGTGCGCCGAGCATCATCGGGATGACGAAGTTGCCCAGCACGGCCGGAATGGAAGGGATCAGGAAAAACCAAACCATCAACGTGCCGTGAATGGTAAACAGTTTGTTATAGGTTTCGGAGGTCACCATGTCGCCGGCCGGAGTTATCAATTCCATGCGCATCATCGCGGCGGCGACAGCGGCGATCGTGAAGTAGAACAGAATCGAGAACAGGTACAGTATGCCGATGCGCTTGTGGTCGGTCGTGAGGAGCCATGAGCCCAACGTGCGTCCGCCTTCCTCCAGGTAACTGCGCAAGCGGCGAGGTGGGGTGGGAATCTTAGGTGTTTCAGTTTGAGGAATCGTAACGCTCATGTAAACCTCATTGGATCGGAGCAGGACTTTGCGTGCCCAGGCTTTTGAGATAGGCGATCACTTGCAGCAGTTCGTCTTCGCTGATCTTGCCGTTGAAGGAAGGCATGTCGTTGGTGTAGCCGCCTACGATCTGCTTGGCAGGAAAGAGGATCGAATCGCGCAAATAACCTTCGTCCGCTGTGACGACTTCACCATCGTTCAAAGGGACCGGCTTGCCGAACACGCCTTCCAAAGGCGGCGCGCGCACCACCGAACTGCCCATGTGGCAACCGCTGCAGCCGAGTTCGCGGAAAAGCTTTTCGCCCGACTGCACCAGCGTGCTGCCGGGAGCGCCTCGCGTGAGCCACGCCTGGTAATCCGCCGGAGACATCACCACCACCCTGCCCTCCATTTTCGAGTGAGAAGTACCGCAGTATTCCGAACAAAAGAGATGAAAAGTGCCGAGGCGATCGGCCTGAAACCATTCGGTCGTGTATCGGCCGGGAACGACATCCTGCTTGATCCGAAATTCCGGCAGGAAAAAGCTGTGGATGACATCCTGCGAGGTCATCAGCAGCTTCACCGTCCGCCCAAGCGGAACGTGAAGTTCGTTGATCTCTCGATTGCCCTGCGGATGCTGGATTTTCCACATCCACTGCTTCCCTACGACATCGATTTCCATTGCGTTGGGCGGCGGCCGTTCGATCTCGAAATAATGCTTCGCGCCCCAGGCGTAGAAACACATGAAAATGAGCAATGGAACAATCGTCCAGGTGATTTCAATGCGGTATTCCGGCAAATGCGGAGGCGTACGATCGGCGGGTTTGCCGCAGCGATATTTGAACAGGAAATAAATAATTGGCATGAACACCACGAGGCAGACCGCCGCGCTGGCGCAGATCAAACCCCAATAAAGATTGTCGGTTTGCTGGGCAATCTTCGAAGCGGCGACAGGAAGTACGGGGAAAGTCATGCGTCGTTGGTGGGTTAGGGCGGTGGGTTCGCGACACGTGACGCATGGTTCGCAAAACGGGATGGTTCGTTCGAGTCGGCCTCAACTGCAGTCGAAGGAGCAAAAAACACCGTGCTGGCCGCGCGATGCCGGCGAGACATATACACCACCAAAACCACAATCCCCAGGAGCGTGGCAACACTAAGCAGGCGCAAAATGTCCAAAATAGTTGCGCTATACCGGCCAGTGATCGGGTTGTAATGAAAGCAAAGCAGAATGAACTGTTGGATCGGCGAACTCACCTGGTTCGACGAGGCGTCACGCAGAGCCGCGTAGAGGTCGTTCGAGGAGAATGCGACGCCAAACAAGTACCGGGATATGCGGCCCTGCGGTGTCAGGATAACCAACCCGCTCGGGTGCGCGTATTGTTTGGACACGGGATCGTAGACGTAGCGGAACCCGACCTCGTGGGCCAATTGGGCAATGGCATGCGCATCGCCGGTAAGAAAATGCCAGCCGTCCGCCGCGCCCGAGCGCCCGTATCGCTTCAGGTAAGTGCGCTTTTTTGCCGCGGCCAGCGCCGGTGTCTCGGCCGGATCAATACTGACGTCGATAACTTCGTAGTCGCGCCCGATGCTCCATTTCAAATCCTCGGCGCTCTCAACCATGCCGTTCATCACCAGCGAGCACAGCATGGGACATTGATAATATCCGAGAACGAGAATTACCGGTTTGTTTCTGAAAAACTGACCGAGACGGACCGAAGCGCCTTGTTCATCAACGAATGGCAAATTCAGCGAGATATTTGTGTGCAGGTTTTGGTCGAAACGGATCTGCAGCAAGGCATCGTCAGACAGCGCTTTGGAAGCCTGAACAGCAACTGCCGAGAGAAGCAAAGCGCAGAGAACAGAGGCCAGCGGACGCCGCAACCTGAACGAAGAAAACTCCACCGAGGACGAGCACCGACGATAGGAAACTTTCATTGCGCTCCTTGTATCTCTGGTTCCCGGTGTTCCAGTCGCCGCTGGATGAGTTCGATTGGCGACGGTCCGGTTGCTCCTGCGTTGGTGCTGGTGCGGACCGGCAAGCCCTGCTGCAAAACCACGTCCACCGCGCGCTCGATTGGGATTCGCACAATGCCCGAAGTCCGATTGACCCAGCCATAGCTGTTAAGCTCATCGTCTTCGCGCGCGCGGAAAGCCTGCAAATCAGCCGGCGCAGAAATCTGCAGCTTCGGGAACGCGGGCAAGGCCGGCGCATTGCGCGCGGTACGTGGGGGCGGACGGAAGGCATCAGTGGGCGGAGGCGAATGTTTCAGTGCCGCCAGGAACGCTGCCAGGATGCCGTGGATTATGAGACCGGAGAAAAAAAGG
>CAZUVM010000055.1:0-16237 GCA_964623885.1 uncultured Verrucomicrobiota bacterium | reverse complement strand
CAAGCCGCCATCAAACGTTACCAGCTCAAAAATGTGGAGTTGTATTATGTTTTCGGCGAGCGACCCTCGGTCCAGTTCGACTGGTCGATTCGTTTTGATAACTAACGTTTTTCCGCTCGTCCGAGGGGATTCTTGAGGAGTCTGCAATTGCCTTTCCTCAAATCGGCAACTGCCCGCCCACCCCGGGCAGCGGCGGCGTGGCAGTCTCAACCGATAACACCGCGGGCCCGCCCAGCTTGCGCGCAGTTGAGAAGCGTCCCGCGAATCCAGTTGGCGATGGCACGGGGGCGGGCACGATTTCGAGTTCGATAACGCGCGTGTTGCTCGGGCGCCGCCCTGTGGGCGCCAGTCGGCGCTTGTAAAAAGCAATGATCGGTTGTTCGAAATACCGATGCACCAGTGTCGCCAGGACAATGGTCGCCATCGTGCTCCCCACGAAAACTGCAACCGCTCCCCCGTCCGGCGCCAGCCGCGTCACCGCGTTCAGAACAAAAAGGTGCAGCAAATAAATCCCGTAGCTGACGCGGCCGATATGCCGCAGCAGCCTTCCCTCGATTATCGGTGTGTGTTCGCGCACCACCAGGCCCACCAGCACCAGGGCCATCACCACATACAGCAGTTGCGCGTCCGCGGCGCTCTCGTGCCGCATCGCGTGCAGCAGCAGCCACATCGCCGCTCCTGCGGCCGCTCCCGCCGCTACCCACCACGGCCCGAGCCGGCGACGCAGCCACGCGTGCCCAGCGGGATCATGCAGCGCGAACGCAACCAAAACCCCAATCAGAACCGGCTCGCGATAACTGAATGCCACCCGCCATAATTCCGAATGCGCCTCCACTGCCCCAAACGCCATGTATACAGCAATTTTAATCAGCAGCGCCCACCCTACCAGCCCAATTACCCACCTCCTTGGCGCAAAACAAAGTAACAAACCGAATACAAGATAAAACTGCTCCTCGACCGCCAGGGACCACGCGCAGAAAAACGGTCCCTGCGTCGCAGTCGGTAGCCAATTGCTGTAGTAGAACAGGTAAGCCGGGAATTTTTGACGAAACAATTCCTGGTTGGCCGGCGAATACTGATGCAACCCGAATACCAGCACCGCCGCACCGAGCAACACCGCGTAATACAGTGGCAACAGCCGCAGCGCTCGTCGGCCGTAAAACTTCCACAAGTCCACTCTGCCCGTCTGCGCCGCCTCGCGCAGCAGCAGCGTGCAAATCAGGAACCCGCTGATGAGGAAAAAACAGCCCACCCCATAACGCCCGTTCTCCTGCAGTGTCCTCAACACGTTCAGCACCCCGCGTTGCGGCGCCCGATTAGTGTGATGCAGCAATACCAGCAGGATCGAAATCGCCCGCAACCCGTCCAGCGCCGGAAAATACTGCCTGCCCCGGAACGCTGCATACGCCTGGTCCGGACTGCGGGACGTCCCGGCTCGCAGCACATCCGATTCATCATTTGGAACTGCCGCTTTTGCGAATCGTGGCACCTCCACCTGCTTCGGAGCGCGCAACATCCAGGCCCGCAACAGATCGAGTCTGCCGCGATTTTGCCACAGGGTCTTCAATGGAACGAACACTGCCATCGTCCCGCTCACCCGAAATGGGCGAAAACCCTCAACGACGAGAGTAAAACAACTGCACTTGGGGACGGGGCTGAGGAATGGAAGTGATCCTTGCTCCGCCGCTCCAGCGGTATCGTCGCCAGCGCAGAATACAAATCGTTGAAACGGAGCTATCTAAGCAACACGCAACGTCAAGATGAGTTGAATTGAACAGGGGAGCCAAGCGCACTTTGGCGTTGCCGAAATCGTAAAGTAATAGTAACGGTACAAGGTGAATTCCTGCAGTTTGTGGCGGGCCGGCGGCCAGATTCTTCTAACAGCCGTGCTTTTCTGCTGCTTGACGGTCGAAGCCAAAGTCATCCATTTGCGCAATGCAGTCATCCTAACGGAGTCCAGCACCAACCGCGCTTTGATGGGAGCCGAGATGCGCTCCCATGCCGCCAAATCCGGCCTGTATCTGATCCAGTTCACCGGTTCACTGGAAACGGCGCAAAGGCTGCAATTGCGCCAGGCGGGCGTGGAATTGTTGAAGTATGTGCCCGAGGACACTTTTGTTGCCAAACTCAACAATGTCTCCGCCGCGGCGATTGGTGCGTTCGGTTTCGTAAATTGGATTGGACCGTATCACCCAGAATACAAGATTCATCCGCGGCTGGCCGCGGCCGTGCTGGGCGCAGCACAGTCCAATGCTCCCGTGCAGGTCAACATCCTGCTGTCGCCGACGGCTTCCGCGGCGGAACTCGCCCAGGTGCGCACACATGTGGGAGCCGTGTATCACGAAAGCCACTTGCGCCAGGGCACGTTCGTGCGGGCCGAATTATTGCCCGGTCGCCTGGACGCATTATCGCAATCCAGCGCGGTGCTATGGATCGAGCGCGCGCCGAAACGGAAGCTGGTCGACGAATTCGCTTCGAAACTGGTCGGGGGCGACGATGGCCGCGTAGCGACGCCCACAGTGACTGAGCAGCTTGGATTCAGCGGCGCCGGAGTGACCGTGTGCGTGGCGGATACCGGGTTGGATTCGGGCAACACCAACACGATGCACCCGGACATGCGCGGGCGCGTTACGGGATTTCAGTTTTACGGTTCGCTCACCGATGGCTCTGATGGCTACGGGCACGGGACCCATTGCGCGGGAATCGTTGCCGGCAACGCGGCCACCGGGGAAACCGATCCGGATACCGGCGCGTTCTATGGCTTGGGCGTCGCCAGCGGCGCCAACCTATTCGTCGAGCGAATCTTCGATGCGGACGCGAACGAGGCCAGCCCGTTTCCCAGCGATGAAACCCTCACGCATGACGCGGTGCGCCATGGGGCGAAAGTAGGCTCCAATAGTTGGGGCAACGATGTGCAGGGCGATTACGATACAGACTGCGCGCAATTCGATGAACTGGTTCGGGATGCGGACGCGGGCACCGCCGGCGACCAGCCGTATATTCTGGAATTCTCCGCCGGCAACGCCGGGCCGGACACACAAACAATGGACAGCCCGGCTTCAGCGAAAAACGTGATCGCCACAGGCGCATCTGAAAACGTCCCGGGCACACTGGCCATGACTTACGGGCTTTACGCCGACGGCGCCGATACGATGGCCGATTTTTCGAGCCGCGGACCCTGCGCCGACGGCCGCATCAAGCCGGACCTGGTTGCGCCCGGCACGTGGATCGCCTCAGCCGCCTCTTCCGCCGCCCCGAACGAAGCGGCGATTTCCTGGACAGCCATTGACGATTATTACGTCTTTATGGGAGGGACGAGCATGGCCGGACCGCACGCGGCCGGCGCGGCCGCCGCATTTGTGCAGTATTACCAGAGCACCCACACGAATGCGGTGCCGTCACCGGCCCTGGTCAAGGCAGCGCTGATCAATTCGGCGGATGAACTGGATGAATCCAATGGTGGACCCAGTCCGGTGCCCAACAACGACGAAGGCTGGGGGCGGATTACCTTAACCAACCTCATTGTGACCAACATTAATACCGCTCCCCGGTTCTACCAGTACCTGGATCAAACGGTGTTGTTGACCAACTCCCAGGTGTATGCGCAGCACGTGTTTGTCGAAGGCTCCGATCAACCGCTGAAAGTGACGCTCGCCTACACCGACGTGCCGGGGTTCCCTGGCGCGCTGCCGGCGTTGGTGAACGATCTGGACCTGGAAGTGGTCGGGCCGGATGGCACACTCTATCGCGGCAACCAGTTTGGCGCCGGTGAATCGGTCCCGAACCCGCCATCAACGGATAAACTCAACAACGTCGAGGGCGTGTATCTGTCGCAACCCACGCCCGGTGATTACCTGGTGCGCGTGCGGGGCACGCGGATCGTGCAGGACGCGGTGGTTGGCACCGCCGCCATCGACCAGGATTTTGCGCTCGTGACCTCCGGCAACCTGACGCGGCCCGGCACGGGGATCATTTTGCTTGATCGGCCCAGCTATACGGCACCGAGTCTGATGCAACTCGAAGTGCTCGATGCCGCCCGTGCCGCCAGCAACACCGTGAACGTGTTGCTGACTAATCTGACCGAGAGCAAAGGCCTCACCGTCGCGCTGCATGCCCTGGGGAATTACGGCGCCTTCACTGGCACCGTAGCGACGGTGACCGGCACGGCCGGCGCCGGGCAGCTTCAAATCGCCAACGGCGATAGTTTGGAGGCGGATTACATTGACGGCGGCGGGACCAAACGGATCGCAACGGCGGTTGGCGACCAGGTGCCGCCCGCTATCACGGGCGTGAACGTGTCGACCGATCTGGGGGTCCTCACGATCACCTGGCAAACGCCGGAGCCGGCCAATTCCGTCGTGCGCTACGGCACCAACATCGCCAACTTGAACCTGGCGGTGACGAATGCGGCGCTGGTCACTACGCACGTGGTGAAACTGACCAAACTTATTCCGGGCAAAACCTACTATTTTGCCGTCAGTTCCACCGATGCGGCCGGCAATACCGGCACCAATAACAATTCCGGCGCGTACTTCACTTTTATCGGGCTGGCTACTCCGACGGTGTTGCTCGTGGACGCCTATGACACCGCCGCGGAGGAGCAGAATGGCGCCACCGTGATCCCGGACAGCGCCTACACCAATGTGCTCGCTTCGGCGGGGATCAGTTTCGGTTTCTGGAAGGTTAATCAACGCGGCTCACCACAGCTTTCGGACCTGACGCCGTTCCCGGTGGTCATCTGGCGGTTGACCGACGATATTATCAACTACGGCGTCGACGCCGACGGATTCCCCGATCCCACCGCCACGAACAATACGCTGAACGCGCATCAGCAATTGATGATTCAGAATTACCTGAACGGCGGCGGCTCTTTCTTTATGGCTTCCATGGGCGTGCTGACTCAATTGGGCGACGTGCCGTTCCGGCGCAATGTGCTGCAAGTCGCCGGTTTCATACAAAACCCCGATCCGCCCGCGCCCTGCCCCGATTGCGATGAGGATTTTGGCGTCCCGGCCATCACGGGCGCTTCCTCGACCCTGGCCGACAGCATGGCCATGACCCTTGATTACAGCAGCTATCCGAGTTTTGACGACGGCTTTGGCGATGTGTTTGGGCCAGATTTCTCGGACACGTTCACTCCGTCCGCGGACGCCACCCCCATTACTTTCGAATCGGTATCGGGGAAACCCTGCGGGATGAGTTATCCCACGATTGGCGGCGACAGCCCCGGTCGCATTGTGTTCATGTCGTTCCCGTTCGATGCGATCCCAACGAACGGCGCTTCGCCGAATAACGCGGTAGTCGTCTTAAAAAACGCCATCAACTTCCTGGCTCCGGGTGTGAACGGGGTTGGAGTGGTCATGCTCGACAACTCCCTTTACACCACCAACGATGTCGTGACGGTGGAAGTGGGCGACTCCGACCTGGCCGGGACGGGCCAGACCACGGTGAGTTTTGTTGCCAGCTCAAGGCCGAACCAAACAACGATCACCTTGTATGAAACCACCCACCCCGGCTTGTTCCGAGGATTCCTCACGCTGGTGGCGGGCACGGCGGGTGCCAACCAGTTAGCGGTGCAAAACGGCGACACCATTACCGCCAGCTACCTCGATGCTTCCGCCGGAACCAACACGACCGCCAAAGCAACGATCGACACAGTGCCGCCGGTCATTTCGCAAGTCGCGTCTACGACGGATTATTACAATGCAAGGGTCACTTGGCTGACACAAAAGCCGGCTGATTCATCCGTCCAATACAGCGAATCGCCCCTGCCCGACCGCACGTCCTACGTTCGCGCGCTGGTCACCAATCATAGCGTAACGATCAGCGGGCTGGCGGCGAACCGGGTCTATTATTACCAAGTGGTCAGCCGCGACCAGGCCGGCAACACCGTGGTGGACGACAACAACGGTAACCTGTTCACGTTCCAAACTCTAAAGGCGCCCGCGCCGCCCTGGTTCGATAATCTCGAGACCGGCGCCCCCGGCTGGTCGGTAATTGCGGACCCGCAAAACGGTTCCGACATCAATTGGGAGCTGGGGACGCCGCATAACGGCTTGGCCTCCAGCGCGCATTCCGGCACGAACGCCTGGGGCAGCGACCTCAACGGCGACCAGGGTTTCTTCTTCGCGAGCAGCTACCTGTATTCGCCGGTCATTGACCTGTCCGGCCTTGTTTCGGCCACGCTGACGTTCTCCAACGTCTTCGATTTCACCCGGGTCGACCCCTCCTTCGGAGCCTATGAGGAAGACGGCGGCGTGTTCATCAGCACCAACAGCAGCACTGCGCCGGATTACACCAAGATGCCGCTGGTGCATGAATTCGTCGATGAGGTCGCAGACACCTGGACCCAGGAAACCCTCGACCTGTCGCCCTGGGTCGGTCAAACCATCCAGGTCGTCTTCTATTACCAGGCGATACCGCTCGGCGATACGATTTATGGCTGGACGATCGACGACATTGGCATCACCGGAGTAGCCGCCGGCGGAAAGATCACGATCGCCAAAAACCTGGGGGAAGGCGCCTGGGCGTTATCTTCGCTCACCTCGCTCGGCAAGGTGCCGGTCAAGACTGATGTCGCGCCGTCCGCAACTATCAGCAATCTGCCCGCGGGAAAATACGTCGTGGGGTTCAGTGACGTGCCGTTTTACCAAACACCCCCCGACCAAACCAACACCCTGGCCGCCGGCGGGTCGCTAAACATTACCGGCAATTACACGTTCCTCGATGTGAATCACAACGGCATTTCAGATTCCTGGGAAATGGCCAACTTCGGTTCCGTCACGACTAATCGCACGCGGCTCACGGATTCGGACCATGACGGCATGAGCGATTATGCCGAGTTCCTTGCCGGCACCGACCCGAACAACCCTGCTTCGAAGTTCTACATCAGTGGCGCCAGTGTGCAAACCAATCGCGTGGCTCAAGTTCAATGGACGGTGGTGTCGAATCGGCTGTATCAGGTTAGCGCCTCGACCAATCTGTTGAACTGGCAACCGGTGACGCCCTGGTTGCAGGCCTCCAACGATCCGACGATGAGTTGCACCGTAACCAATACGGGCGCCGGGAACCATTTCTACAGGGTGCAGGTCACACCGTGACGCGGTGCGCCGCCGCCAAGTCGGCGGAGCGCGCGACGTCCCGGTAATGCAGCGAGAGCTTGCGTGGTCGCCCAAATTTAGCCACGCTCGGCACAATGCTAAAGGCAACCGTGATTTCCAAACCGATCAGATAAACCCGCTGAACTTTTCCCCACATGAATCTCGCCTCATGCAAAATCGTGACCAAAAACACCAAGTCACTCGTTGAAGCCGAGCTTTCGCGCACCGGTGGTTTGCTGCGGCTGGCGCCAACCTGGGTGCCGCGCTCGTTCCTCCAACCAGGTTTGCGGATCAAACTGCATCCGGATGACGTGTACGCCTATGGCGCCAACCGCGGCGGCATCGACGAACGCTGGTTCTCATCGACTACCGAAGCAGCAAACGAAGGTCGCCTTCCCGACGAAGGTCTGAGCTATTGCGTCTCAGGCAAGGATCGCTTCACGCTGCGCAAAGCGGTCGAGGATTGCGGCGCCACACTGGTCGGCAAAGTTATTTGGAAAAAGTACGGGCGTTGGCCGGTTTATTCGAAGTTCTTCGATAATATGGGCCCGATCCCGTTGCACATGCACCAGAACGGCAAGCAGGCCAAGCTCGTCGGCCAGGAAGGCAAACCGGAATCTTACTTCTTCCCGCCGCAGCACAACTATACCGGCAACAACTTTCCTTACACCTTCTTCGGGCTCGAACCGGGCACGACCAAAGCTCAAATTCGGAAATGCCTGGAAGATTGGAACCGCGGGGACAACGGGATCCTGGATCTCTCGAAAGCCTATCGCCTCAAGCCCGGCAGCGGCTGGCTGGTCGGGCCTTGCATTCTGCACGCGCCTGGCAGTTTCTGCACTTACGAACCGCAGTGGGGCAGCGACGTCTTCGGCATGTACCAAAGCATGGTCGAAGGACGCTATGTGCCCTGGGACCTCCTGGTCAAAGATATGCCCAAGAGCAAACATAAGGATTTGGATTTCATCGTGGATCAGCTCGATTGGGAAGCCAACGTGGACCCTAATTTTAAGGATAATCATTACCTCGAGCCGGAGCCAGTGGCTGATTCACAAGCTGAGGGGTACCTCGACCGCTGGATTGTTTACGGCAAGATCGATGGTCAGCAGCTTTTCACGGCCAAGGAACTAACAGTCGATCCCGGCGTGAAATGCACCGTTCGAGACAACGGCGCTTATGGATTAATCTGTGTGCAAGGGCTCGGCCGCATCAACGGTCAGCCGCTAAGCTCACCCAAACAGATCCATTTCGGTGAGCTGACCGAAGACGAATACTTTTGCACCGAGGATGGCGCACACCAGGGTGTCACGTTCGAAAACACTAGTGAGACCGAACCGCTGGTCTGCTTGAGGTACTTCGGGCCCGAGGTGAATCCCGACGCGCCGGAATTGGGAGCCTGGAAATAGCATTCCTCTTAATCCAGCTCTTAATCGTAATCGTAATCTTAATCTCGTCCAAATCGCAATCGAGACAGAGATGGAGCAGGATTAAGAGTAAGAGCAAGATTACGATTAAGAATGGAACGGCATTAGGGTGCAATTTCCGAGGTTGCCTTTTAAGGGCTAACTCGCCACGCTCGCACCCTATGCACACACGCACCACCTTGCTGGCGCTGATCTTTACTTTATCCGGAGGGCTTCTGTTCGCCGCCGATCCCGGCACCAACTCGCCGTCTTCATCGACTACATCCACCAACAAAGAGTCCGCGCGCGAGAGCAAAGAGAAGAGCAAGGAGCCGGAGGAGAAGCTGGTTGAAACGCCACATCGCGTCACCATCGAAGGCAAAGAAATTCGTTATCACGCTGCGGCCGGCACGATCCTGCTGCGCGACGAGGACGACAAACCAACGGCCTCCATTTTTTATATCGCTTATACGCGCGATGAAGTATCGGACTTGAGCGCGCGCCCGATTACTTTTTCCTTCAACGGCGGACCTGGTTCTTCGTCTGTCTGGATGCATCTCGGCATGCTGGGGCCCCGGCGGGTCAAGCTCGCCGACGACGGTGGAGCGCTGCCTCCGCCCTACAAACTGGTTGATAACGAATACTCACTCCTGGACGAAACGGACCTCGTGTTCATCGATCCCGTGAGCACCGGATACAGCCGCGCCATCCCGCCCAAGGATGCCAAGAAATTCCATGGCTTGCGGGAGGACGCCGCTTCCGTGACCGAGTTTATCCGTTTGTACGTGACTCGCCACAAACGCTGGGGTTCTCCCAAGTTCGTCATTGGTGAAAGCTACGGTACCACACGGGCCGCGGCGCTTTCCGGCGAGTTGAGCGGACGGCTGCGGATGAACGTTAACGGCATCATCCTGGTCTCCACAGTGCTGAATTTCGAAACGCTGGATTTCAGCAGCGGCAATGATTTGCCTTATGTGCTGTACCTGCCGACCTATGCCACCACCGCCTGGTTCCATAAGAAGCTGCCAGGCGATCTGCAGGGGCAATCGGTGGAGCAAGTCTATAATGCAGCGCAGCAGTTTGCCTCGGGTGAATACCAAAGCGCCCTGCTCGGCGGCAGCTCGCTCTCGGCGGCGGACCGCCAGAAAGTGATCGAGCATTATGCGCGATTCACCGGGCTCTCGACCAATTACATTGACCGCGCCAACCTGCGCGTGCCCCTGGGCCGTTTCGCCAGCGAGCTGCTCGCGGACGAGAATCGTGTGATCGGCCGATACGACAGCCGCTACAAAGGCTACATCCGCGACCGCCTGGCGAGCCGTATGGAACAGGACCCCAGCTACGAAGCGGTGGCCAGTGCTTTTGCGTCCACATTCAACAATTACATCCGCACGGAATTGAAGTATGAGACCGACCTCCCCTACGAAATCCTCACTTCTGTTTTTCCGTGGAACTGGGACCAGAACAACGGCTACGTCAACGTCGCCGAGACGCTGGCCAACGCTATCACGGCCAATCCTTTCCTCCGCGTGCATGTTTCGAGCGGCTACTATGACCTCGCGACGCCGCTCTTCGCGACGCATTACACGTTCGATCATCTCAACGTCGATCCGGCCTTGCTGAAGAATGTCGTCCTGGACAGCTATACCGCCGGGCACATGATGTACTTGAACCAGCCGGATCTGAAAAAGTCCAAAGCGGATCTCGCAAAATTCATTACGTCGTCGATTCCCGCTCCGCCTTGAGAGACGCCTCCGGGCGGGATTAATGGATTGGTGGGGAAAGAGACGTGGGGCGTTCTCGGTCTTGCGGGATTGCTTAGATTATCACGCCCACACATCACCTCTGATGTTCACCCCCGCAAAAGCAAATTTTTGTCGTCACCCACTCAGTGTTTGCTGGGGCCGGCTCGCCGAGGCGGCCGGGGAACGGCCCATTTGGCAAACGGGCCGCTACCAAACTGAGGCATTACTTTTTGTCGGATTTTACCCCCGGGCGGGTCTTTACTAGTGAACAGACAATGAGCGACGCGCAACAATTGCTCGCCGATTATGCCAGAAACGGCTCCGAAGCTTCCTTCAGGGAACTGGTGACTCGCTATGTTGATTTGGTGTACTCAACTGCGCTCAGATCGGTGAACGGTGATTCGCACCGGGCACAAGACGTCACCCAGACCGTATTCATGGATCTGGCGGGGCTGGCGCCCAAGCTCGAAGCCAACTCTATGCTGGGCGGCTGGCTCCATCGTCACACTTGCTTTACGGCTTCCAAGGTAATGCGAGGAGAGCGTCGCCGCCAGATTCGGGAAAGGCAGGCGGTTGAAATGGACGCGCTCAATAATGATGATCATCAAATGGAGAAACTCGCCCCGGTTTTGGATGAAGCCATCAACGAGCTGGGCGAGGAAGACCGAAAGGCTATACTGCTGCGGTTTTATGAGCGGTGTGATTTGCGCTCGGTTGGCCAGGCGCTGGCCACCAGCGAAGACGCCGCCCAGAAACGGGTTGCTCGCGCACTCGAAAGACTGCAGGCAATTCTCACGCGCAATGGTGTCGCTCTATCTGCTGCCGCCCTGGGAACGTTCCTCGCCGGCGAGGCCGTCAGTGCTGCTCCCGCTGGGTTGGCAATGGGCATTGTGGGGGGCGTACTGGCCGGCGCAGCGGCGAGCGAGTCGTTAACGCTGACCACGATCACCTGGTTCAATGTAAAAACCGCGGCCACCATCCTCGGCCTCGCCGCCCTAGCGCTGGCCGGTACTTCCTTTATCAAGCAGCGTCAGGTGGCTCACTTGCGGATCGCCAATCAAACCTTGGCAGCTCAACTCGAGACGCAGAACGCCCAACCACAATCCGTGCCCGGCCTGACCCCTATTGAGAGAGGGGAATTGGAGCAATTAACCACGAATACAGATGAGTTGCTGCGCTTGCGAAATGAGGTGGGCCAGCTCCGACAGGAGCAGCAAGCCGGCCTCATTTCCCTGAGCAACACAAATTCGGTTTTTGTCCAAAAGACGATTTGGGATCGGTACAGTGAAGTTTTTGCGCGGGATCTGCGCGGACAACAGCTGGCGGAGGCCTTTGCTCAAGTGATGACAAACCATTCGCCAGTTGCTCTAATTCGGCTCTCGCCCGCGCAACGACCAGGCCGGCCCCCCGTTGGTGGACGACCCTCAGGGATACGCTTGCCCGAATATGGCAGTGTGTCGATGGGAGCCTTCCTGGGGCAGGTGTTGCGCTATGCCTACGATCTGGATCCTCAGTTTCCGCAGAACCGAATCATTGTACCGAGTGACCTGGCCTACGCCCGTTTTGATTACATCGACACGATGCTCCAAGGAGGCCGGGAAGTTTTGCAGCAAGCAATCAAGGAGCAGTTTGGGGTGGTGGCTCGTAAGGAGATGCGCGGCAACCTGGTTCTGACGGTGAAAAACCCCGATGCCGGTCTGCATAAGCATTCCGAGGCTAATGGCGACGGCGCAGCCAATTTCAAGAGCCACAACGTGACCATGAGCGAGCTGGCTAAAGGGCTAGCCAAATACTTGGGCGTGAAAGTGACCGACCAGACTGGCTTGACGGGCGGATTCGATTACAGCCTCGATATGCCCTATCCTCCCACACCCGACGACATAAGAAAAGCTGTCCAGGATCAGCTTGGCTTGCAGTTGACCCCCGCGAAGGACGGCGAGCAGTTTGAGTTTCTTGTTGCCGAAAAGCAGTCGTGAACGACGGCTAAACCAAAACCACCTTTTCGGACCCGGCTGTTTTTGGCATCATCGGGGCGTGCCAAAGCCCAAAAAAAGTGTAGCAACGCAGGCATCGGCGTTTCCACGATTGCGGGTGATGTGCAGGAAGGGAGTGGTGTTGGGGCCTGGGCGCATACAGTTATTGGAACTAATCGGTGAAACCGGCAGCTTGCGCTCGGCGGCGGCCCGGATGGGAATGGCTTACATGACCGCTTGGAACCACGTGAAGATCCTGAACAGGCAGTTTCGGTCGCCGGTGGTTGAGAGCCAACGGGGCGGGAAAGCGGGTGGCGGAGCTATACTAACCCAAACTGGGCGGCACGTGGTCGAGTTGTATTACCATATGGAGGAGCAAACCCATTCGGCGATTCAGCAAGACTTTCAGGAATTCCAGAGCTTGCTGAGGCGGTGATTCGGTACGGTGTTACCCGCACCCGGCAGCAACCGCATTCAAGATTACGGGGCAGGCTCCGCGACAACAGCCTCGACTGGATGAAAGAGGGGACCGCGACCAGTGGTCTTTTGACCGAACTCGGCCAGGAAAGTCTGAACTTTAGGCGAAAGTAGGAAATCCGCCAGTGCACGGGCGCCCGCGTGGTTGGCATTCGGGAACCTCTTTGGATTGGCCTCGATTACGACAAAAGGACGACGCATGGCCGAATCACCTTGTACGAGGATTTGCATCCCTGCAGCGTTCATCTTCCCGAGACGCGCAGGGATGTAGCCGACGATAACATACGCATTGTTGCTGCGAGCGAACTGCAGAATGTCGAATTTGGAAACGGTTTCGTCTTTAAGCACCCAATTGCCTTTGGGTTCGATTCCGGCGTCGCGCCAAATGTTGTGGGCGAGTTCGCGGCTGCCGATCCCCTGGAAATCCACAAAGCGAGAACCGGTTTGAGCGATTCGGCGCAAGGCGGCAGCGCCATTGGTCATGCCCCGAATGCCTGCGGGATCGTTGGTCGGCCCGACAATAGAGAGTTCATTGCGGGTCCAAGGACGCATGTTGATGCCGAAACCGTCGGCGACCAGATCCGTAGTGATGTCGCCGGAGTGCATCGTAATGAGGTCGGCCTTGCCGGCACGGAAAACTTCGGAGATTTCAGGGCGCGGGCCGGTGGCAGCGAGTTCGCAGCGATAGCCGGTTTGCGCCTCAAACATTTTGACAATCTCGGGCCAGAGACCGGTCATGGTCATACCGCCGATCACCGCGCAGCGCACAACGCGGTTGTCAGGTGTGGGTGCGGCAGCCGGTGGCTTATCACAACCGCCGGGCAGCATGGCGCCAAGCGCGAGGGCTAAGGCTAGAGCGATTCTCATCGGTCAGTAATTCGCGACAGAAGCGTCGCTATCGGTGCCGGTGAGCCACCGGACATCGTCCCGGTGCGGATCCCCAACTCCGCAGCCGACATACTCGGCACGATAAGAATTCACCTGGCCCGTCAAGAAAAGGATGACAGCACGACCTGAATGCCGGGCGAGGACGCAATAAGGCTTGCCGGAGGGGAAAGTGGAGGCATAAGGGCCGGGGGCGTCAGCCATGGCCACGACTTGAGCTGGTTGCACCACATCCGCAAATTTGGTCTGTTGGGGGAGGTTCCAGGGACAGAGATTCATATTCATGCCATAGGGCAGGAAATGGTTGCTGCCGGGATCCGTGGCAACCGGGCAGACGAAGACGGATTTGGCGCCCGGCTTGAGTTTTTGGTTCGCCGCGAAGAGTTGTTGGTACGGCTGGGAATTGAAATAGGTTGGCAGAGCGTTAAACCAATCTTCAGGTCGGTCGATTTGTGCGAGCGGTTGGATCCCCTGGCCTCGGCGCGGAAGAAAGTCGGTGTGATCATCGGCGTATTGGCGGAAGGCCAGTCCCCATTGGCGCAGGTTGTTGAGACATTGCGTGCCCCGGGCTTTTGCCTGAGCGCGGCTGAGCGCTGGCAGCAGCAGGCCGGCCAGTATCGCGATGAGGGCGATGACAACCAGCAACTCCACCAGGGTGAAAGCTGCATTGGGGCGGCGTGGAAGCATCAACGGTTTTGTCGGCCACAGCGGCGGGCTACGAACAGTAACGGCACGGTTAGAACCAGTAAAAACAGCGCCCCGGGCTCAGGGACGGCCACAATGCTGAGCGTAGGGCGGGACGAAGCGGTGCCGAAGCTGCGCGAGTCGGTAAGATAGCTAACCGAGGAGTCCGCGGCAAACAGGCGCAGACTGACGAGGTTGCCGGCGGCGGCATCGGCATCGAAGCCGGGCGTGAGGCTGAGGCTGTAGGTGTTGAGTCCGCTGGTGCCGCCCGCGAAGCTGAACGTGCCGAGAGATTCGTCGCCGGCGCTGATAAATGATGACAGGCTCGAGAAGTTAATTCCGGTGGTGGTGGGAGCCGCCGGAGTGCCGGCGCCCTCGACCCAGGAATCATTTTGCATCCAGGAAACCGCGAACTGGCCGGCGGCGCTGGCGTTGAAAATGGGATTGTTAGGAGCGGCGGCCGTCAGCGAAACCGAGACGGACTGGATCGTCCACTGGCCGGGGCCGAACTGGGTGTCGAACGCGGCCGTGGCACCGGAGAGATCGAAACGCAGCACGCTTTGGAACTCGCCATTAGCCAAACCCGGCGCCGCGATCGAGACGGCCCCGGCGCCCCCGTAGTTATTTCCGCTCAAGTTGCTGGCTGGTCCGGTCGTGACGAACGCGTCGGCGGACGGATTTAAGGTGAATGGCGCGGCGCTGATCGGCAGCGAGAGAATGAGGGCCGCCATCGCCACCGGAATCTTAATCGGGATCGGCTTCATGCGTTATCTAACATCAAATACAACGAGAGGTGGCGGATGGCGAGGCGAAAAAACATTGACTCCATTGCGGGGGGGAAAGCATGTGGCCATGCTTCCGGCGCATCGCTTTCGACACTTTTTGCGGATCGCCAGCCAAGAACTGGCTAGCTCCTCTTAACTTTGCGCCGAAACTCTTCTGTTTAAACCTCTGCGAGCAGGGATTCTACAAGCCGACAAAATCACAATAACTGCATATAGATCGACAAAATCGGGTTAGCCGATCGCACCCGGCTTGGGCGAGAGTGCCGCCATTGATATGGGATTGGCGTCCGCAAAACGAATTTGCTGGCCGGCGCAGGACCGAGTCAGAGCCGAAACCCCCTCTTCGGCTCCTCGTACATCCCCAGTCTTCACGGCCAGCGTTATTTCCCACTGGTTGGTGAGTACATTGAGTGCAAGCAATCCGGGCTCGCGGTGGCAGGCGCCGTCAGAACAGTCGGCGGTCTGCCGCCGTGAGTACCGGCTCTCTGCTCGACGCCCGGGGCAGAATCCGCTTTCTCAGTTCGCTTCAATCCCAAACACCGCAGACATTGCTCCCGATTGGCGTATCGTAGGCGAACAGGATGCTTAAGGGCCAAATCCCAAGGCCGAAAACCCGAATCGCCGCAAGAAGCTCGAAACTCGAGTTCAGAAAAATAGGTTGTTTGCCTCTAATCTCGGCGTTCTGATATTCAGCCGTTAGGGCTTGAAACGAGGACCGATTTCCGGGCTTTGCCTTCGCAAAAGAAGTCCGTCCAACTCATTGCGGCGTTGGACGAACTTTGATCCGTGAGAACGGGAGAAAGGCGGCTAGCGGAACCAAACTATGGCTAGTAGTCCGACAGCCTCACCTCCCGCTCAATTGAAAGCGCCAGCGCGGCTGCCCGCGCCGGCAGCAAACCAAAGCTGCTCAGGGCGGGGTGTTGTTCTGGATCTTGTTGCCCGCGGTCGAAATGTCCTCGCCTGCGCCGTGAACGGTATGGCAGGCAGTAGCGACAAACGACAGCACGGTAGCAGCCAGTAAGGCAAAGATTACACGTTTGGTCATAATCAACTCCTATTTCTCAGTTTTAGCCGACAAACAGCGAACTAATTTCGCTTGTCTCGGCCTATATTTACCCTGCCTCGATCGACCACGCTATGCCATGGGGTCTTCTCCGCTGGCTAGAAATAAATCCCTCTTGCTTT
>CAZUVM010000054.1:0-40686 GCA_964623885.1 uncultured Verrucomicrobiota bacterium | reverse complement strand
GGACTGCTTCGCAATGGCGACAAGCTGCGGATCGACTTCCCGAACCGCCGGATCGACGTGCTGGTCCCCGAGCCCGAACTGCTCCAGCGCAAGCAAAACTGGCAGCCGGTAAAACGCGACCTCAATGGTTGGCTCGCCCGCTACCAAAAGCTGGTCAGTAATGCCAGCCAGGGTGGCATCCTTAGTATCTGAAGTCCGAAGGTCGAAGACCGAGGCCGAAAGAAGCCCGAAACCCGAATTCCGAAAGTCGGGCTGAGTGCGCCGGTTTTCGGATCTCGGGTTTCCCTCTCTTCAGTGGTAATAGACCCCATTGCTGGAGATCCCGCTCTCGGGCGAAAAATGGGCGCTAACCAAGTGAAAGCCAGAGCGAAGCAGATGAGATTGAATCATGGACTGCGAATCAAGAGTGCGGAGTTCTGGCTCAAGTTAGGTCAGCCCATGCCGGCATTGCTCGAGTTGCAGCAGTTGCCGAAAAAGGCTCAGCAGTGCGAGTGGGCGCGTCAGGTTTTCCGCAACGCGGTGCGCCATTGCGCGCGCGGAGCTTAACCCATCTTTGGACGGTTATTGCTTCCGCGTTTTTGGATGCTCGCTCTTCCTGGGTGTGGTATCCGGCACACCGGACCCGGACGCGCCGTCATCGTAGGGGACCACACTGGTAATTGGACCGGCTTCGTCGGGCAATGCCACTCGCAAATCAAACGGCTCGTGGCGGATGGAGTCGAGCACTTCAAGCCCGCAACAAGCAAAAATGCGTCGATTGGTGATTCGGTATTGGACGTATCGCGCTGTCATAGGTTTCTCCGGAACGAACCGAAACGTGCCCGAGGTCATAGTCTCGTCATCGGGCCACATATAATTTACCGGGAGATCCTTCCATTTGAGGTTCATTTTGAGAAAACCGATCGGTTGGTAATCTTGCCCATCCTGGGAGACGCGGACTTCGACCTGGTCCTTGTTCTGGCCCTTCAGTGCGTCCCACCAGGGATACCCGTGCAGGTTCATGCCGAAGCTGGCACAAGTCTGGCGCGACCCGAGATCGAGGGTTACCACCGGGTTCGCTTTGGGCTCCCAGATCACGCCTGACCGATAAGAAGTCCCGCCGGCATAAGATGGGCCGCCCGCGCCGGTGGTGAGTTTCTTGCCGTCCGGATCCCCGGCGCCCCAATTCGTTCCCGAAGGAATCGATAAGGTGTAAGCTTTTCCCAGCGCCAGGTTGTGACCGCAGATCTCCCGCCGGGGAATGAACTTTTCGCCAGCCGAGTCTTTTCGATCAGAATAACCGTCTTGCGTGTTCGGCACAGCACCTTCCAGGTTGATCCTCAACCAGTTCATTACCGGGTGGTCTTCGCCGCGAACATCGATGGTATATTTGAACGGTAGCCGGGTGATGGTCTGCGTGTGACTACGCTCCACCAGCGAATAGTCCGTTTGCCGCTCAGACCAATTGAAGGTTACCTGGACCGGTTTGAACGAAGTGTCCATCGGTGCATAATTCGCTTCCATGCGCACGGCGAAGATGCTGCAGCCGTCGGGTGTGGGCTCGCGCGAGTTGAGCAGATACTTCACCCAAACCGATCGATGACCGCGCGGCAATTGCACGGTTTCGTAGTGGATGACATCCCAGGGCGGCGTGGTTCGCCGCAAGGACCAGCTCTTTATCCAGGTCTGGCCGGCATCCATTGAGTAAAGCAAGTCAACGTGGCTGCCCATCGCGCGGTTATGAAACCGGCCGCCAAAGTTCAGCCGCATGATGTCGCTCGGTGCATCGATCCGGTAGACGAGCCAGGCATCCTGCTGGGCGGTTGCCGGGTAAATGGTCCCTTGAAAACCTGGATGATTGCGTGCGCAGCCAATGTTGCTTTCCTCAATAATCTGTTCCTTGTAATTACCTCCCTGCAGCTCCGGCCAAAAGACGATCGATTCCATCGGATCGCCTGCGCCCACGTAAACCATGTTACGACCTAAATTCAGTCTGGGCTGAGTTTTGGCATTAAGCATGGTAGTGGTCTGCGCAGCAAAACTCAGCAGTCGCGCATTACTCGGGGTGGCTGAAGCTTGCAGCGTGGCCCGGATCAACACTTCGTAAGCTCCATTCACCTCATTCTGAAGATTCAGCTCGGCTTGCGCCTCGCCCGTGCCGTTGGTTTTCCATGCCTCCCGCCAATGCAAGCCGTTGTCAGTGCTCACGGCCAGACCGGCGGCGTCGGCCTTTGAACCCAAGAAGAATGCCGCCTTAATCCGCTGACTCGTGATCACGTTAGCTCCCTGAACCTTGAAAGTTGCTATCGCCGGCTGGCCTGCTTTCGCCGGCAGTAACCAGCCCTGTTCAACCGCGATATTGGTCGCGCTGTGAATCTGCCGAAGGCAATCAGGCGTGGCGAAGCCTGGCTCGTATACCCAGGTCCCGTTGCCGCGAAGCGCGTACCGGTCATCGGGGTCATGGCCATGGTTGGGCACGTAAAAACCCTCGGAGTCCCCAAGCCGGTGGTAGTAGCGCGCGTAGATTTCGTTGGGTTTCAGGTTCAGGACGTAACGGTGGCCGTAGTCCCAATTGAAATAGTAGTACCGGTATTTTAACGCATTGGTATTGAAGCAGTGCGCCTCCTCGTCCAGCGATCGCTGGGTGTCGGCTCCGGTGAGAAAGCCATTCGGGCCGCCGGCATAAAGGCAGTGATATTTGGCGATGTGCCCTGGCTCAACCAGTCCGCCTGAAGCGGCACAGGCACCCTCCTTGCCGATGTCCTCCACGCCGGCAATCGTTGTCCCATCGCACAATGTGTAGAGCGCCGACATGGAATTGTCGTACATATGCCAGCGGCCTTCGTAGAAAACTTCCGGAACGGTGTGCAGGGAGATATCCCAAAACCTGGCCGGCAAGCCCAGGTTATGCCACAGCGCACAATTGATTCCGGAAATCGTGCTGCACATGGTATAACCGTAATCGTTGAACTGTCGTATGGGATCGGTGAGTTCCACTCCATGTAGCAGCATCGGCGCGGTTTGGCGGCGTCCGATGTGGTTCCAGTAAAACAGGGCCCAGCACTTCTCCTCAGGTGTAGCCCACTTGGAAGTGACGCTATGAAGCAGGCTGGACAGATCGCTATAATCGGGTGATGCATCCGTAACCACCTTCAAGTTGCAGAGCTCCGCCATCACCGGCAGCGCGAGCAGAAAGACAAATGCCACCGACCGATTGCGCCATTTCGTGCCACCAGAACTGAAATGCCGACGTAACATCACTGTGCCGAAGTTATCTCAAGCTTAAGCGGCCAGGCGATCCCTAAATCAATTTCGAACCCTGCTCGCGACTTGAATGTCATACGCTTGGGTCTATATTGGTGCAGCACGAGGTGAGCCCGGCTTTGGAGCGGTTGTCGAGCTTGGTTACGGAATGACTCAAGCCCCGCCCGGCTCTCTGGCGGGAGAACTCGTGCGAGGCGACTTGGTCGAAAGGCCGGGTCGCTTTTTTGTCTTCGAAATAGAATTAAAGCTTCTTGACGACAAAGCGTTTTTCTTATTCTCTCCTGATATGCAATTTGAAAGCTTAAAACAGTTTTGCGACCTGGCGGAGAGCCAAAGCTTTACCCAGGCGGCCCGCATCAACGGCGTGACCCAATCCGCCGTTAGCCAGACCATCAGCGCTATCGAGAAGCAGTTCAAGGCGCTCCTCATCGAGCGCAGCAAGAAGAATTTCCGGCTCACTTCGGAAGGCGAGGTGGTGTACGACTTCAGCAAACGCATCCTGCAAAACTACAATGCGATTCACAGCAAAATGCAGGAGCTCAAGAACGATATCTCCGGCGACGTGCGGGTGTCGGCGATCTACAGCATCGGGCTGCACGATCTACCCCCTTATGTAAAACAGTATTTGAAAGATTTCCCGACCGTCCGGTTGCACGTCCAGTACCGCCGGGAAAATATGGTTTACGAGGACGTCATCGGCAATATCGTCGATATCGGCCTGGTGGTGTTTCCTGAGCGTGATTCCCGGGTCGAAATCGTGCCGTTGCACACCGATCCTCTGGTGCTGATTTGTAATCCGCAAAACGCTTTGGCCAAATCCAAGAGCATTAAACTAAAGGCGCTCGGCGGCCAACGCCTCATCAGCTTCGATCCGGATTTGCCGACTCGTAAAGCCGTCGACAGGCTGCTTAAGGACCATGGCGTCAAAGTCGAGCACGCGCGCGAATTCGATAACATCGAGACCATAAAGCGGGCAGTGGAAATTGACTCGGGGGTAGCGGTTGTGCCTGAAGAAACGGTGCGTCAGGAAGTTGCCGACGGCACACTGGTCGCGGTGCGCATCGAAGGCAATCCGCTGCGCCAAATGGCGGCCATTTACCGCAAGGGCAAAGTGCTCTCGCCGGCGATGAAAAAGTTCCTGGCGATGCTCAAGGAAAAGGAATAGGGGCAGCCAGCCGCAGGCGATGGTGGAATTCACCCTGCTCGGGGGACACGCTTTGTGTCTTGACTCGTGGGGAGGGAGAACCATACTCGATGCTAGACGCACGCCGCCTGATGTCATACGTTTTCCGTTGTGCCGAGTGTCTCAAAGAACGCGGGCGCGAACTCTCCCGCCAAAGCCGATAGTCCGTCCTTTGAAGAGGCTTTGAAGAAGTTGGAAAGCATTGTGGATGCGATGGAAGGGGAAGATCTGCCGCTGGAAACCCTGCTGACCAGGTATGAGGAAGGCACGCGGTTGGCCAAAGTCTGCCAGGAGAAGCTCGCCGAAGCCGAACTGAAGATCCAGCAATTGGAGAAAACGGCGGCGGGGGAATTTAAACTGAAACCTGTGGTGCTGCAGGAAAGCCCGGAAACATTCCCGGCTAACGGCTGAACTCGGTCCTTTCATGATCCCGACTCATTAAGTGATTATCATTTCATTCCGAATATGAGCCAGTATCTCGAAACGATGGACAGTCCGGCGCAAGTCAAGAAACTGAGCCTGGACAAGCTGCAGATCCTCGCGCAAGAGTTGCGACAGGAACTCATCACCGTGCTGTCGCGGAACGGCGGCCACCTGGGCCCCAACCTTGGAGTCGTTGAGTTGACCCTGGCGCTGCATTACGTTTTCAACACGCCGAAAGACAAGTTCATCTGGGACGTCAGCCACCAGGTATACGTGCACAAACTGCTGACCGGCCGGCGGGATCGATTCGGAACGATCCGCAGCACCGGCGGACTTAGCGGCTTTGCGCTGCGCTCCGAAAGCGAGCACGATTGCTACGGCGCAGCCCATGCGGGCACCGCTCTTTCTGCCGCGCTCGGCATTTGCGCCGCGCGCGACCAGCGTGGCAGCGACGAAAACGTCGTGGCTATCTTCGGCGACGCCGCGCTGACCAACGGTATTTCCTTCGAGGCGCTCAACAACGTCGCCCAGACGACCAAGCGCTTCATTGGCATCCTCAACGACAATGAATGGAGTATTGCCAAGAACGTCGGCGCCATTTCGGGCTACCTTAACAAACTCATCACGCATCCTTCCTACAATAAGCTGGCGCGCGACTTCGAGCGGTTCCTGCGGCGCCTGCCTAAGGGCGAAGTGGCCCTGAAATTGGCGCACAAGGCTGAGGAAGGATTTAAAGGGGCACTGACGGAAGTGGGGCTGCAGCCCACCGCCCGGAACGAGTTGGATGCGGATGGCCGCGGCGGTTATGGCAGCAGCTTGATTTTCGAAGAGATGGGCTTGCGTTACCTGGGCCCAATCGACGGTCACAATCTCCCGCTATTGATCAGCACGCTCGAATTCGCCAAGACGTGCGATTATCCGATTGTCATTCATGTTTTGACGAAAAAGGGAAAGGGTTTCGAAGCCGCGCTGAAGAACCCGGAAAAGTTTCACGGGCTCGGGCCCTATGATGTCAGCACTGGCGCCACCCTGCCAACCAAGCCCGGAACTCCACCGAATTGGCAGGATGTATTCGGCCAGGCGATGGTGAAGCTGTGCCAGCGCGACAATACGGTGGTCGGCATCACTGCGGCCATGCCCAGCGGGACCAGCTTGAAGATCCTCGAAAAGGCGATGCCCAATCGTTATTACGACGTGGGTATCGCTGAGGAACACGCCGTCCTGTTTGCTTGCGGCATGGCTACCATGGGATTCCACCCGGTTTGCGCCATCTACTCCACTTTTCTTCAGCGCGCTTACGATTGCATCGTGCACGACGCGGCGCTGCAGGATTTGCCGGTGATCTTTTGCATGGATCGCGCGGGCCTCTCGCCCCAGGACGGGCCGACGCACCACGGTTTGTTCGATATCGCCTACGCGCGGCACGTTCCCAACTGCGTTCTGATGGCCCCAAAGGATGAAGATGAACTAGTGGACATGATGTTCACCGCGACTCATGAACGCCATCCGGTGTTCATCCGTTACCCGCGCGGGCCTGCCGAAGGCGTCGCGATCAAGGAGCAACCCCGACTGCTCGATGTCGGCAAAGCGGAAATCATTCAGAGCTTCTCGGATAATGGCGGGCGCAAGGTAGCGTTATTTCCGCTCGGCAACATGCTGTCACTGGGGCGCCGAACGGCGGCGCAGTTGACCACGGAAGGTTACGACGTGGCCATCATCAATCCTCGATTTGTCAAACCTTTGGACGCCGGTGTGACAGAGTTTTTTGGCCGCGCAGCCGAAGTGGTAGTGACCCTTGAAGATCACGTCGTTATGGGCGGTTACGGCAGCGCTGTGCTAGAGCTGTTTAATGAGAAACGGATTACCACACCGGTCGTCCAGGTCGGCTGGCCGGACCAATTCATCGAGCATGGTTCGAACGTCGATGACCTGCGCAAAAAGTACGGGTTAACCGTCGAAAATACCGTGGCGCGAGTCCGCGCGGAATTCGCAGAGGAAGCAGTTTCGCCATTGCATCTGACCAGCGTAGCCTGAGGCTCCTTACCTCTCCTCCTGCAACTTTGGGTTTCCGATTCGGTTCAGCACCACGCCGCGCGGACGCATGATCTCACTGTCATGATCGCCCGCGGAGGAAAGCTCGATCGTAAACTCGCCTGCCTTGAGGGACACCTGGCCCAGCATGTTGGTCTGCATGAGCCCCCCGGTCACATGTCCCGTCAGCGACTGTGAACCAAAGGCGACGGTGAACGGCGAGCCGGCCGCGTCGGTTGCAGCGTCATAAGTGATGCCAACCCAAAAGGTGGCAGGCTGATCGAGTCGGGCCGGCCAGGTGATTGATTGGCGAGCGTTGGTCCAGCCGGTCACATGCGCGTCTTGCACTTTACCGGGACCGAACTTCAGCCCTTTGCCGTTCAATTGAGCATCAAACACGCGCAGTACCTCGGTGCGAAACGAGGGTTGCAGCAAACGCCGATCATCCGTTTCGATATTTCCGCTGCATTCAACAGCAATAACGGTATCCACCGGATCCGGTGCGGCGGAAGGCAGGCCCACGATGCTGAGGTCCAATGGACCCACTCGTTTAATGAAAAGGGGTTTGGACGACTCCGCCAGCAATCTGGCGTTCGTTGCGTCCGATTTCAGTCCGCCGATAACAAGCCGCCCTTCGCTCGGCCACTGGAACACATGCAGATAAAGAGTGTTGTTCTTCCGGGTAGACTCGCCCCAGGCTTGGACAGGCAGGGGCGTGCGCGTGGTGCTGCGGATTGATTCGCCGTTGGTTTTCCACCAGGTCCCGATGCCCTCGAGAATTGCCACGTCTTTGGGATCCATCCGGCCATCACCCATGGGACCCACATTCATCAGGAGATTGCCGCCGCGCGCGGCCGCTTTGGCGAGCAGTTGAATGAAATGCGACGCGGGCTTGTGGCTGTGATCGAATCTATTCCAACCATAGGATTCGTTCGTGGTCGGTATTCCCTCCCAATCACCCTCGTGTGGCGCAAACTCAGCCGGTCGATCGGTCGTGGACACATAATCGCCCAGACCCCCTGCCAACCGGCCGTTGATAACGACGCGTGGACTGGCGGCGCGCACGGCTTTCATAATGCGCAGGTTTTCCGAGGGCGGCAGTTTGCTTGAGGTGTCGAACCACAGAATGTCCGGATCGTAGAGCTTGATCAATTCCTGTAGTTGGGGAATGGCTTTCTCATTCACATACTTTCGCCTTTGGGGCAGCAGATCCGGCCGGGTTTCCCACCAGTTGCGTCCGCCAATGAGCTTGTCGCCTCCGGGGTTTTGGTAATCCCAGTCATTGCCGGCGCCGTTTTCTTCACCCCAGTCGAACGCCTGCGAGTAATAAAAGCCGAATTTGAGCCCATATTTGCGGCAAGCATCGCGCAACCCGCCGAGCGGGTCGCGCTTAAACGGCGTGCAGTTGGTCAGGTTGTAAGCGCTCACCCGAGACGGCCACATGGCAAAGCCGTCGTGGTGTTTTGAGGTGATGACGAAGTAGCCCATGCCCGCTTGTTTGGCTGTTCTTATCCATTCGTCGGCATTGAAGTTTGTAGGATTAAACATGCCCGCAACTTCCTTCCGGTACTCCGGAATGGGAATCTTCAACACACGCTGAATGTGCTCGGCATAAGTGCCGCCTTTGCGTCCGCGGTATTCGTTACCGAGCGATGAATAAATGCCCCAATGCACGAACATCCCAAAGCGTGCTTCGCGCCACCAGGACATGCGCTCATCGTGCGTCTCCATGGATTCGCGCCACCAGGCCAGGTCGGGACTGTCCTTCGGTGGTATGGAGAATTCATCGGCACCCGATGAATCAAGGCAGATCAAAGCGGCGCAAACCAGCAGCGGTATTCGTTTCATTCGCGCCTCCAGATTACTACTGATGTCTGCAGAGTTGCCAGTGAACGAAGTACGTACCTGGCGCTCAGCTGGTGCCACCGACCACAGCTCGGAGTGCCGGCGATGTTTTGCTTGTCATTAATATCCAGCGAGCGCTAGAACTTGGGCGTTGGACCAAAACAAAACCTTCAAACTATGAAATCACGAAGTTTCGGTGGGTCATTCTCGATCATGCTGGCAATTGGCTGCGGTTTCCTCGTGGGCGGCTGCGCATCCAGTGGCAACAAGCCATCCAGCGACTCGGCTCAAGCACCACCGCCCAGCAAGTATGTCGCGACCGATGGCCGGACCATCGACATCGGCAAGGCTACGCCCGCCGACGGCGGGCTGCTTTACAGCGATCCACACATGGAGAAAAACAAGTGTTGGATCGCCGGCGGTTTTGATTTCAACGGCTATGACACGCTCTATATCGCGCCCACGCTTTCCACGGCGAAATTTCCCGACAAACCCGAGGACACGAAAATACATGATTTGGCGAAGGAAAACCTGGTGTTGGAACTCTCACGTATGGTCAGCACACGTCAAATTTTTCCGCAGGTAGTTACGCGTGAGTCCGACATCAAGCCCGGGACCAAGGTGCTGAAAATGGAAAATACGATTGCAGAATTTTCGAAAGGCGGCGGCGGGGCGCGTTATTTTGCGGGGTTATATGGCGCCGGCCAACCGGTCCTGCGCGTGCAGGGCAAAATGACAGATGGAGACAAGACGATGTTCACTTTTGAGATTCGACGCAGCGGAACGTCAGGGGGCGCTCGCATGGGCGGGGGCTACATGAAGGATGAAGATATTCAAATCGAAGACATTCGGAGCATGGTGCTCGACCTGAGCGATTTCATGGCGGCCGTAGCGAAGAAGTATCAACCGAAGACCTGAGAAGTTTAGCTGAGGGTGGGGATCGTCGAGTTCGCCCAGGGTATAATGCCGATGCGGGCTGAACGAGGAAGCCCGGTCAACGCCAATTCAAGAGCAGCGTCAAGGCTGGGGCAGGAGTTGAACAGCAGTTTTTCGGCGAGTTCTGCTGTCATTTGGGTGACCAGCAGCACGCGCCGCTCCACTGCATCGCGGGCAATTTGGAAAGCCTTGTGAGGACCGATTCGATATCCCTCTTTCCGGAAGCATTCCAGCACCTGCTGGTGCGATTTCATATCGCCAACCCAATTCTCATAGCTAGCGCTGCCACTGCCTTCCGGACAGGCGGCCGCGAGAATGATCGTGCCGCCCTGACGAGTCACCCGGGCCGCATGCGCGAGTGCCTTCTGCGCCTGATAGACATTGATATCTTTGGGATGACCGCCCGGTGAGGCGATCACCAGGTCGAAAGGCGCAGTAACTCTGGCTTGATAGATTTGCATCACAAGCGGAATCCCTTCACGCATCACAGCCCGAGGTTCGCCTGCCAGAATGCGAACTATTTCTTTGTTCTCGTTGATAACAGCGTTGAGAGCGAGGTGGATTCCCATGCGCCGGCCGATTTCTTCAACGTCCTGCCGCGCGGGATTGTCATCGTAACGGGCGAGGTCCGACTTGGGGTCCAGCATCAAAGCATGGTTTCGATTGATCGTATCGCGTCCCGCCAGACCAATAGCGGCAGTTTTAACGCCTCCCGAGAATCCCATGAACTGATGCGGTTCCAGGTTGCCCACGACCAGGCGCAGGTCAGCCTCGGCAAACACGCGATTCACCTGGATAGGGGTCCCCAGCCGAGTATTCCCTAAGTCCACCAATTCGTGCTGAGCCGTGGCGTCGTGGCTGACAACGCGATAACGAGCGAGGATATCGGCCGGCAGAATTTGATCGAACTCGCGCCCGGGCATGGCCGGATGCAAACCCGTAGCGACCACCAAGGTGATGGCCGACGGAGCAATACCAAGTTGCTCCAAACGCTGCAGCAGCGGCGGCAAGAGAACGGCATGGGGGACTGGCCGGGTCTTGTCGCTGATTGCGATCGCGACTGCACCAACGTGACCGGAGGCCAATTTGGCGCCGCCCAGTGGTTGAGCCAGGGCGTCACGGATCGCTTTTGGCGGATCAGGGAGAGGCGGAACCTGGGCTGGCGCAAGCCATTCCGCCCGATAGGAATCTTCCAACCAGCAAGCCAACTTTGTCCGGCCATAAGGGATTTGGAACTCAGGCATGGAAGCAACCAAGGGTTGATTTAACGGCCAAAATCACTCCCGTACAGTGACTGGGTCATACATTTTTGTAAATCCAAACAATTAAAGTTGATACTTTGGCAAAGGACGGGGAGCCAGGATTCTCAGGAGGAATAAACAGGAGGAGATGAAACAGCAAAGACGCCTGTGCGCGTCTACGGGTGCGTCGTACCCAGCCGCCGCATTTAGGCCTATGAACCAGAATCCTGGCTGGCAACTGCAAGGCCGTTTCCAATCAGGAGTTTTATAGCCGGAAGAGATCCGTATGGAGAAGATCAAACTTTGCTGCGCGAAATGCGGATTCACGATCGAAGAATACACCGCCGCTGAACTGGCTGAAGTCCCGCGGAAAGCGAAACGCTACAAGTATCTGCTAAACAAATCGAGTATCTGCCCCGCTTGCCTCGCATCGGGCAGACTAACCGAGGTGCGCGGCAGCGTCGAAGCCACAACCACTCTCGGTTCCGTTGAACCCAAGTCCTCGACTACTGCGGCAGTGAGCCATGAAAGCCATCCGCCCTCACCGACGCCGATGATGGATGCTGTGGCCAAAGGACCCTGGCCCAGCCATACGACTGAACTCAAGAAAACGAAATACCCAGTGCGGATGTACGAGGAGGCGCTTCAGAATCGCACCACGCAATGGGGTTATGGCGGTTACGTCTCGTTGCCGGGGGTAGCCGCCGGGGTGCTGGTGCGCGCTTCCGCTCGTCCGGAGATCACTAAAGGTTCCAATTTTGTGAGGATTATGGATCCGTGCGGCAATTTCTTCAAAACCGACGCCATGCGCGGGCTTTGCGATATTGCGGACAAATACGCTTATGGGCTTCTGCACTTGCTGAGCACAGGCGGCGATCTGGAAATGTTGGGAATTCCAACCGAAAACCTGAAGCCGGCCGTCGAGGAAATCACAAAGCTCGGCTTTGACGTTGGCTCTACCGGTGATGATTTTCGAACAAGCGAGGAATGCATCGGCCCGGCGAAATGCGACCTGGCGCTCTACGATACGCTGGGTTTTCGTTATGCGTGGTATCAGCGCTTTCTGGACGACATCCAATACCCCCGTTTCCCCCACAAAGTTAAATGCAAGTTCTCCGGTTGTCCGAACGATTGTGTGCGTGGCGGACAAAAGGCGGACATTTTTGTATGCGGTGTGTTTCGCGATTTGCCGAAGATCGATCAGGCCAAAGTGGCGACCTGGGTAAAAGAAGGCGGCGACATCGGATTGGTTTGCACCCGGTGTCCGGGTGGCTGCCTGAGCTGGGATGACGGGAAGGGCTTAAGCATCGACGGCGATAGTTGTTCACGCTGCATGTATTGCATCAACAAGATCCCTGGCGTGCGGCCTGGAAGCGATCGCGGAGTGGCTATCCTGGTGGGCGGCAAGATGCGGGGCAAGTACGGCCCGATGCTGGCCAAGGTGTTGGTACCTTTCATCAAAGCGGAACCACCTGACTACAAGGAGATATTCGATTTCCTTGAGAAATTAACCGAAGTCTACGACGAGCACGCCCGCAAGAAAGAAAGAGTCGGAGACTTTTTGATGCGGATTGGCATGAACGAGTTTTATCAGTTGCTCGGTATTACTCCGTCGCCTCAACTCTTGTCGCAACCGCGTACGAATTTGTTTTATCACTGGGAGCCGGAAGAAATTAAGGATGAGCGCCGGATCAACAGTGTCAACAAATCAGTCTAAACCACTTCATACCTTTTATGCCTGGTATTGGAATACCTCCGCTCGAAGCCAACCTTCCGCCGATCGTAAAGCGGAATTACGGAAAGTGGACTTCCCACGAGCACATCCGCCCTGGGGTGATCAAACATGACGCGGAAAGCGGGGAGGCCTGTTACACGGTGCGCGCCGGTATGCCGCCCAATGCCCGGGTCAGCACGTCGACAATACGCATGCTGTGTGCGCTGGCCGATGAGTTTGCCGAAGGTTATTTTCGCGTCACTCAGCGAAACTCCTTCGAATTGGTTGGCGTAGCGCCGAACCGAATCGAGGAATTGATCGGCCGCCTGGCTGAAGCTGGTTTTCCTGTGGGGGGCACAAACCGTTCGCTGCACAATACGACTTGTTGCACCGGCTATATCCACTGTCACCTCGCAGCTTCGGATCCGGCGGCAATTATGAATGCCGTCTCCAACATGCTGCTTCAGGAATTCAAGACGGATTGCCTACCAGCCAAGCTGAAGATCTCGGGCTCAGGCTGTATCAACAATTGCGGCGAGGGCTCTTGCGCAGATATCGGCATCGTGGCGGTGCATCGGGATTTGCCTCCGATCAAGGCGGACAAGCTCAAAGGTTGCGAACTTCCGCTGGTGATCTCGGTTTGCCCGACCGGCGCCATCAAACCCAAGGGGCCCGGCATGGTCGAGATCGATCCCAAACGCTGTATCCATTGCCCGGCCTGCTCTGTCGCTTGCGCCGCGATGGCGCCGATCGGCAGCCCCAACGGAGATGGCGTTGCCATTGTCGTCGGCGGCAAGGCCGCTAATACCGGCGACGGCCCGGCAATCAGCCGCGTCGTCGTCCCATATTTGCCCAACAACCCGCCTCACTGGCCTGAAGTCACGGACGCGGTGAAGCAAATTGTCGAAGCCTGGCGCGCGCACGCCCGAAAAGACGAGCGCGTGGGAGAATGGATCAACCGGATTGGCTGGGAAAGGTTCCACCAACGTACTGGCCTGCCCCTCTCCTTCAAGGTAGTTGATGGATACGATGCGCGCGCGCTCGAGTTGGCTCGAACCAACGTGCGCTTTAAGTGGTGAGAACGATAAAGTGATTTATGTCCGTGATTACATTGGCTGGCAAAGAATTCGAAGTGGATGAAGACGGGTTTATTCAAGACCCAAACCAATGGGATGATGCCATCGCGCGGGCTTTAGCCGAGCAGGAGGGCATTAAGGAATTGACCGAAGAACACTGGAAGGTGATTCGCTTTCTGCGCAGCTATTATCTCCAATTCGGGATAGCCCCGATGATCCGCAAGCTCTGCAAGGAAACCGGGTTCCAGCTCAAATACATTTATCAACTGTTCCCTACCGGCCCGGCCAAGGGCGCATGCAAGCTGGCTGGGTTGCCCAAGCCGACGGGCTGCGTTTAGCGGCCGTACTGAACTTTGTGGTGACACAAAAATGCAGAAGACAAACGATAAACCATCCGTTTTCGCGCATTTTGCGACCGTGCCGGAAGTATGAACCGAATTCCGGCAATACTGGTGTATGTGTCGGTGGCTGTGTTCGCCGCCGGCATGGGGTGGCGTATTTGGACGTGGTTGCGCGCTCCGGTACCGCTCAAAATCGTTTTAACGCCAGGCCCCAAGACAACCATTGGCGTACTAAGGCGTTTGGCCGGCGAGGCGTTGCTGTTCCGCAGCTTGTTCGCGGACCGACCGCTTTGGATATTCGCATGGTTATTCCATTTCTCCTTGGTTTTGCTCGCGATAGGACATTTCGCGGGGCTGGTGACGCCCACGTTATCGCAGCGTTGGTTGGGATTGGATTCGGAACACTTCCACGTGTTTGCGCAGGTAACCGGGGGTCTGATTGGGATTCTGGCGTTGGCGGCTTTGCTCTTTCTCTTGGTGCGCCGAGTGATGGCGGAGCGAGCGCGCTATGTCTCGACACCTGCAGATTATGCCGCATTGGCGCTTTTGCTCCTCGTTATACTGACTGGAAATCAACTGCGATTTTTGAGTGATCTCGATGTCGTGCAGGTGCAACGTTTCGTCTCCGGTTTGATTCGATTCCACCTCGGGGCACCGCCAGCCAACACCGTTTTTATCACCCATCTGCTTCTCGTCTGTGCGCTGCTGGCGTATATCCCGTTCAGCAAGCTCGTCCATTTCGGCGGCCTGGCTTTTAGTCCGACGCTGAACCAGAGAAACAATCCCAGGTCGGTGAGGCATTCATGAAAGCGCGTGCCTTCACTGCCGGCACTTCCGCAGCCCAGCACTCTCACCGTGCCAAAAAGGAGCTGTTGGCGCCACTGGGATTGCCGCCTGAACTGCCCTTGGACTGGCAGGCGGTTGCGCTGCGCAAGCTCGACCAACTGCGCCAGGAACGCCGCTCGTTACAAGTTTCCCTTGATATTTGTGTGCGTTGCGGCGCGTGCGCCGATCGATGTCAGTTCTTCCTTGGTACCGGCGACCCGAACAACATGCCGGTCGCGCGCGCGGAGTTGCTGCGCAGAGTCTATCGCCGGCACTTCACTGCCGGCGGTAAATTGGCGGGACGCTTGGCCTCGGCCGAAGAGCTCACCCGGGAGGTTCTAGAGCAATGGTACACCTATTTCTACCAATGTTCGGAATGCCGGCGCTGTGCAGTGTTTTGCCCTTTCGGCATCGACACGGCCGAGATTACCGCGGCAGCGCGCGAAGTCATGGCGTCAATCGGTGTCGCCACGAAGTATGTGACCGAGGTCGTCAAGAAGGTCCACGACATTGGCAACAACCTGGGCATCCCGGAACCCGCTTGGCGCGACAGTTGTCAGTTCCTCGAACAGGAAATGAAGGAGGAAACCGGCAAGACCATCAAGATCCCCGTTAATGAGCCGGGTGCTGAAGTGCTGCTGGTGCCGCCGTCAGCGGACCTGTTTGCCAACACCGACACGATGATTGGATATGCCAAACTCTTTCATGTTGCGGGCATCAGTTGGACCACCAGCACCTACGCCAGCGAAGCGGGCAATTTCGGCTTGTTTCTCAATTACGAACAACTCGCAAAGGTCAACCGCCGCCTGGTCGAGTCCGCTCGACAACTCAAGGTCAAACGCCTGGTGATCGGTGAATGCGGCCATGCCTGGCGTGCTGCTCAGGCCTTTATGGATACGTTAAACGGGCCGTTGGATTTCCTGGCAAAACCGTACCCTGAGCACATCTGTGAATTGGCCGACCGCCTCCTCCGCCAGGGCGCCTTGCGCTTGGCGCCTGAGGCCAACGACGGACTCAAGGTAACGTACCATGACCCCTGTAACCTGGCGCGTGCCGGCGGACTTCTCGAAGAACCGCGCTCCATCCTTCGCGCGGTAGTAACTGACTTTCGCGAAATGTCCGCCGACACAATTCGTCAGAAAACGTTTTGCTGTGGCGGCGGGGGTGGTCTGCTGGCTGATGAATTAATGGAAGTGCGCATGAAGGGCGCCCGACCCAGAGTGGAGGCATTCCAGGCTAGCGGCGCGAATTATCTCGCTACTCCTTGCGCGATTTGCAAGGCGCAACTGCCCGTCGCTTTTCGACATTATGGTGTCGAAGCCCAGGTCGGCGGCGTAATGGACCTCCTCGGCAAAGCTATTATTCTCTGAGTTACATCAAAACGACTCCAACAGTTTCCCCATCATTTAACACCTGACATCAAAGCTCCCATGTACGTCATCACTATCGATCAAGCCAAGTGCAAGGTCTGCGGCGAATGCGTGAAGATTTGCCCTGTCGAAATTTACAAGCTTAACAGCGACCGTGTAGTTGTCGGGAATACCGACGAATGCAGTGGTTGCCAAAGTTGTGTTTCGGTCTGCGAAACCCAGGCAATCACCATCGCCGAAATGTAAAGCGTTCGCTATCGGTCGACGCCAATCACCGGGCACGGGCTCTGACCGAAAATGAAAACGCTGCTCATTCTCGGCGCGGGCACGGGCGGAACTCTTGTCGCCAACAAGCTGGCTCGCCGGCTGGACCCACGCAACTGGCAGATCCTGGTCGTCGACCGGGACGAGAGGCATCTGTATCAGCCAGGTTTGTTGTTTATTCCTTTCGGAATCTATTCGGTAGCGGATGTTCTCAAGCCGAAGCGGCGTACTTTATCCGGCCGAGTCAAGGTTCTGTTTGGCGAGGTTGAATTAATCGAACCCGCGGCCAACCGCGTGAAACTGGCCGGCCGGACAGAACCAATCGCGTACGACCAGTTGGTGATCGCGCTCGGTTGCGATATTGCGCCCGAAGAGACGCCTGGATTGAACGAGGGCGGCTGGCGTCGCAACATTTTCGATTTCTATACTCTGCAAGGCGCAAAGGGGCTTTGCTCATATCTGCGTTCCTGGTCCGGCGGTCGGCTCGTGGTAAACGTGGCAGAGATGCCGATCAAATGTCCGGTCGCACCTCTGGAATTCCTGTTCTTGGCAGACTGGTTCTTCCAAAAGCGCAATTTGCGAAATCGAGTCGAACTCGTCCTGGCGACGCCCCTTTCCGGGGCATTTACCAAACCCAAAGCCGCCGCCGCGCTGAGCAGTCTGTTGAAAACAAAGGGAATTGAGGTCGTCCCGGAGTTTGCCGTCAGCGATGTCGAGCCTGCAGCCGGCAAACTCATTTCTTACGATAACAAGGAGATTCGGTATGACTTGTTGGTGAGCATCCCCGTAAACAAGGGAGCCGAAGTGATTGGACGATCGGGAATGGGGGATGAATTGAATTACGTTGAAACCAACCCACAAACACTGCAATCGAGAAACTGGCCTGACGTGTGGGCAATCGGGGATGCCAGCAATGTGCCTACCGCCAAAGCGGGTTCAGTTGCGCACTTTATGGGCGAGGTGCTCGTCGAGAACCTGTGCCGCCACATACGTGGCGAGCCTCTGCACGCCCAGTTCGATGGCCATGCTAACTGTTTTATTGAATCAGGTTTTGGGAGGGCGCTGCTGATCGATTACAGTTACAAAGCCGAACCGCTGCCGGGCCGCTACCCGTCTCGTTCGCTGGGACCGTTTCCCTTGCTCAAAGAATCATCTCTGAATCATTGGGGCAAGCTCGCCTTGAAGTGGATGTACTGGCACTTGTTGCTGCCTGGGCACTTGCCTTTGCCAGTTAAGTACAGGCCGCCCGGATGAGGTCCAAACGATGACGCACGACACCATGGCGTGGTTAACTTGGTGCGTTTGCCGTTGCTTCCAAACGCGTTCCGCAGGCGTAGCAGAAATTGGAATGGGGTGGACAGGAACTGCCGCAATTCGAGCATTCAAGATGTGCCGCGGCGTGACGCCGATGAATGATCAAATTACGGATGTAAGGAATCCAAGTGAAAGCGTACGCAAAGATGAACACGGAATCGTGGTTGTGAAAAATTCCGTAGATCAACAGCAACAACGAGCCCGCCAAACTAAGCCACCAGAACGCAGTCGGCACCACCACGCGTTTGAGTCTTTCGGTGGCATACCACTGCACAAAGAAGCGGGAGAAGAAAACGACGTTGCCAGCCCAACCGATCACCTTCCACGTACTCCATTCGATGCCCAGGAACCGGTCGTGATGCCACAATAGATTCGTTATCGCGTCCATTAACGTGAGCTTAGCCGATTGACTTTGTCAGGTGAAATGCGAAATCGGGATGCCCGCCACAGTAAGAATCTGAATAGAAAAACGAATGGCAAGAATCCGCCTTCGGGTTCGCCTGTTGTGCACCCCTCTCCTATCCGCCAGCCACAATTTGCACGATTTCCAACTGGTCCCCCGCCTGCACCTTGCGCTGAGCAAATTCCGACGGCGCCACCGCCTCTCCGTTATGCTCGACGACAACGCTTTTTGGGCGCAGTTGTTGTGCGACCAGAAATTCTTCCAGCGAACACGGCAACTTCGCGCTGGTGGCCTTGCCGTTTGCGAGAACGGTCCCCTGGCTCATAATCTCAAATCTGGGGTCGGGGTTCAAATCTTTCAGGAGGTGAGCGCCGCATCCCAATCCTTCCATACCGGTTCGTAGCCCAGGTGTCGAATACGGTTGGCAACCTGTTCCGGCGAGCGCGGGTCAGCGATGTTGAACTGCTCCGTCGCGTGCGCCGCTGCACCGGCTTCGGCCCATTCACTAGCACCCAATTCGACCACGCGGCCGCGTTCAGTGTGATGCAATTTCTCTTTCCCGGCGCCGGTGTAACCGCCGGGCTCCGTGTGGCTGCCGGCGCTCATCAGGGTGATGCCGAGCGGAACCAATCCATCTCTTAATTTAGGCGATTCGCGCGTCGACAGCACCAGACCGACATCGGGAAACATCAACCGAAATGCGCAAACTAATTGAGCCATTTCGCGGTCGGTCATTTGTGTTAGCGGCTGAAACTCGCCTGCGCATGGCCGCAAACGTGGCAACGAGATCGTCAGCCACGCTTTCCAGCAGTGGCGCAACAGGTATTCGGCATGCGCCGCCACGCACAATGCTTCGTAGCGCCAATCCGCCAGGCCGAACAGCGCCGCGACGCCGAGCCGGCGAAAACCTGCAGCGTAGGCTCGCTCTGGTGTTTCCAATCGCCAGTCAAAATTCCGCTTGGGCCCAGCGGTATGCACGCTCCCGTAGATCGAACGATCGTAGGTTTCCTGATAAACAACCAGGCCCTCAGCACCGGCTTGAACAAGGGGCCGGTAAGCCTCGATTTCCATCGGTCCAATCTCCAGCGATATGCTCGGAACCAAATCGTGCAGCGCCGCGACACAATCAGCCAGATAGCGCCCGGAAACAAATTTCGGGTGTTCCCCCGAAACCAGCAGGATATTCCTGAAACCCTGGGCGATTAGCGCTTCGGCCTCGCGTTTCACCTCCTCCACCGTCAGCGTCACGCGGAGAATCGAATTGTCACGCGAGAACCCACAGTATTTGCAATTATTGATGCACTCGTTCGAAAGGTAGAGCGGCGCAAATAACCGGATCACTTTGCCGAATCTTCGCTGCGTTAGTGCATGCGCGCGCTGTCCCATCTCCTCGAGCAGTTCCTCGCCAGCGGGTGCCAGTAAATGTGCGAAATCTTCGAGGGTGAGCCGCGGCTTGCCCAGGCTCGCGCGCGTCGAGACGGTCGGAGCATTCAGTGAACGCTCCACCAGCTTGGGTATCGGCAGCGAATCAAATTCGGTCGCAAAACTCACCGGCTGAACTTATCAAACGCTACCAGAATGTCGAGGCGGCGGGGAGCCTGAGTTAGGGCCTTTCGATTTTCGCAGAAGCTCAGTCCACCAGGAATTTGCGATGCTTTCCAAAGACGCCCCGCAACGCGACCGAGAGTTCGTCCTGGAGCCCTTGCAGTTCGCGGTAAATCTCCGCGTTCTTCGCGTCCGGCTCTGCTCGTTCGGTAGCGTTCAATTCGACAAACTTGTCGGTGATCTCACTAATCGCGACTTTTTCTCCCTGCTGCAGCCGCCAGCACCAAAGTGCTTGCAGAGCTGCGCCGTAAGCCGCTCCTTCGCTGACCTTCAACGTGACGACCTCAGTATCGAAAACGTCCGCCATGAGCTGTCGCCAGACCTTCGACTTGGCTCCGCCCCCGGTGGCGCGGATTTGGGCAGGCTTCACGCCAAGTCGATCCAATCGCCTCAACCCGTAGTTCATGCCCAAGGTCACGCCTTCCATAGCGGCCCGAGCAAAATGGCCGGCTTCAAACGTCCGCTTGTTCACGCCGAACCAAACGCCGGTGCCATCCGGGACGTTCGGCGTCCGTTCGCCTTCGAAATAAGGAAGCAAAATCAGCCCATTGGATCCCGCCGGGATCCGCGCGGATTCGCCGGCGTATTTCTCATGCGACCAGCCGAAATCCTCGCGCACCATCTCCGTAGCGACCGTCACATTCATCGTGCACAACAATGGCAGCCAACGATTGGTTGAATCACAAAACGCTGCGATCTCGCCCTCGGGATCAATCACCGGCTTTTTCGCACACGCATAAATAGTTCCGCTCGTGCCGAAACTCGCCGTGATGACACCGGCGCGAGTGTTGCCGGTTCCGATGGCGCCCATCATGTTATCGCCGCCACCGGCGCTCACCAGCACACCGGGATTTAAGTCCAGCAGTTTGGCGGTCGAGGCTTGCAGCGTGCCCGCGGGCTGATCGCTGCGAATCAGTGGCGGCAGCTTCTCCGCCAGTTCCGGATCGATCGCATCAAGAATGGCAATGGCCCATTTGCGACGGCGCACGTCCAGCAGCGCCGTGCCGCTGGCGTCCCCATATTCCATCACCTTGCGGCCGGTAAGCCAGAAATTCAGATAGTCATGCGGCAGAAGCACTGTGGCCAGTCGTTGATAGTTCTTTGGTTCGTTTTTTTTCAGCCAGAGGATTTTCGAAGCCGTGAATCCCGGCAGAACGGCGTTGCCCAGAAGGCGAATCGTTTTCTTCAATCCACCTACTTTCGCCATTATCTCGTCGCATTCGACCGCGGTCGAAGTGTCGCACCACAGTTTCGCCGGACGAATAACTTCGCCTGTGCTATCGAGCGGCACAAATCCATGCTGCTGGCCGCTAACGCCTATCGCTTGAACCTCCACGGCCACCGCCTTGGCCTGACGAAGCGCGCGCCGGATCGCGCTGGCCGTGGCGTCTCGCCATGTATGAGGGTGCTGCTCCTTAGCTCCCGGCGGTAAACCGGCGATGAGATCGTATTCTTGCGCTGCCGAGGCCAGCACTTTGCCGTCGCGCGCGTCGACTACGAGGACTTTGGTGGATTGCGTGCCGCTATCGATGCCAAGCAAGAGCGTTCTCATGAGCAACGGATTCTAAATTGAATATTGTAAAATGAAAATTGCAAATTGGGTGCAATTCGCGCATCCAATGGCCATGTCTGACATACGATTTCGTCTGGCTGCGTCACTGTCGTTGCTCGTAGCCTCCGCGGCTTTAACTCCCGCTCAAACCGCGATTGATCCTCAGCAGGGTCTCGAGCGCACTTGCTTCCAAACGGGCCAGCCATGGAGCAGCTCGGGAAACCTTGGCTCCGACGTAGCCATCGCGTATGGCATTGGATCCGGATTGCCGGCCCGGATGCAGACCTGGCGAGATCATGGCTATCGTGTGCACCTCATGACCGGCGTGGCCTGGGGACAATACCAGGATTATCTCTATGGGCGTTTTGACGGGGTGAACCACGAGGATGAGGAGCAGACAAATCGTCGTGGCCAACCACACCGTCACGGAAACAGCACCGATATCTTCTACATGTGCCCGGGAACCAATTATGGAAAATACCTCTGCGTTGGTGTTCAACGCGCCCTCGAGGCCGGCGCCGAAGCGATGCACCTGGAAGAACCGGAGTTTTGGGTCGAGGACGGGTACGAGGCGGCGTTTAAACGTGAATGGCGCTCCTACTACGGGCAGGACTGGGAAGCGCCGCACAGCTCTGAAGATGCCCAATGGCGCGCCTCCAAACTCAAATACTTTCTCTACCGTCGCGCGCTCCAACAGGTTTTCGATTTCGTGCAGGATTTTAACCGGCGTACCGGAAAAACCGTGCGTTGTTACGTTCCTACTCACAGCCTGCTCAATTATGCTCAGTGGCGGATCGTTAGCCCCGAATCGAGTCTCGCGCGCTTGAACGGCTGCGACGGATACATCGCGCAAGTCTGGACCGGCACTTCCCGCACGCCCAACTTCTACCGCGGCGAGTTTAAAGAGCGCACGTTCGAGACCGCCTTCCTGGAATATGGTGCGATGCAAAATCTGGTTCGGGCGACCGGCCGCCGCGTTTGGTATCTCAACGATCCCATTGAAGACAATCCAAACCATGACTGGGAAGATTACCGCCGCAATTGGGAATCCACGCTGGTCGCATCGCTGTTTCAACCAGAGGTTTGGCGGTATGAAGTCGCCCCCTGGCCGGAGCGCGTGTTTACGGGCAGATATCCTCGCCGCGCGGCGGACCGGAAGGGCATTCCACCCACTTACGCCACCGAACTGCAGACCGTCATGAATGCCCTCAACGACATGAACCAATCGCGCATCGAGTGGGACTGCGGCACCAGCGGTCTCGGCGTTATCATCAGCGATTCTTTGATGTTCGAGCGAGGTGACCCCAATCCGAGCGACCTGCATTTGGGGCATATCTATGGCTTAGCTATGCCTCTGGTCAAGCGGGGAATGCCTGTCACTCCGGTGCAACTGGAGAATCTTACTGTGCCTCATTGCCTCGACGGGTTCCGTCTCCTGACGCTGACTTACCGCGGTCAAAAACCGCTCAGCCCCGATATCCATCGCTCCCTGGCCGATTGGGTGAAGAATGGTGGCGCTTTGGTGGTGGTGGATGATGATGGTGATCCCTTCAATCGGGTTCGGGAATGGTGGAACAGCAACGGAATGACTTACACCACGCCCCGGCAGCACTTGTTCGAACAACTAGAACTTCCGGCAACGAGCGTAAACGACGCACAGTCAGGCACCATTATGCGCCATGGCAAAGGGTGTGTAGTTTGGTTTCGCGAGAACCCGGCAAAGCTCGCTGCGGACTCGCACGGCGACGAAACACTTATTAAACAGATTCAGGCGGCCGCCGGCGCTATCCATCTTGACTGGCATGAAGCCAACCACCTGCTGCTTCGGCGCGGGCCGTACCTGATTGCGGCTGGGCTCGATGAGTCGATTGGGGGAGAACCCAAGCTGTTGCACGGTAGGTTCGTCAATCTGTTTGACTCCGAGTTGCACGTCCAGGAAACGGTGTCGCTGACACCGGGGTCGCGTTTCTTCCTGTTGGATTTGAACGCGATCAAACCAGGTTCGCCTCAGGTGCTGGCTTCGGCATGCAAATCCCTGACCCTAAAGCGGGAGGCGCAGAGTTTGTCACTGCAGATTGACGGTGTAGCCGACACGCCTGCCGCGGTCATGGTTGATACCGGCAAGCAGAGTTCGCCGCCACGCGTTACTTTGGCCGGAGCCCCGTGCTCCGATTTTCGGTATTCGGCGGCCGAGCACCTGCTGTGGGTCACCTTTCCCAATGAGGCGAAGCAGCGGAACCTGGAGGTGACTTTCTCCGCGAATTGAGGTGCGATTCTGAACGGTGGGCGGCTGTAGCGCAGGCGTCCACGCCGGCGGGTTGTGGCGGCGTCTCGCCGGCACAAGCATTGGGGCGGGACGCCCCTTGAACTCGCAGCCGAGACGGCCGCGCCCACTACAATGCACCCCGCTAATTGATCGGCGTTGCCAATTGGCCGTCGGGCATTAATCTTGAAAGACGATGGGACGTCAGTGGTTACATGCCAAACGCGAGGTTGCCTCGATGAAAAAAGCGCAGGCGACCGGCAAGATCGTGCGCGAACTGATGGTTGCCGCAAAAATGGGCGGTCCGGATCCGGAAGGCAACGCCCGTCTGGCCGCGGCGGTCGAGAAAGCGCGCAAGGAGAGCGTTTCGCGCGACGTCATTGAGCGCGCAATTAAAAAGGGGGCGGGCGTTGGCGACGATAAGCTGGTGATGGAACACGTCGTGTTTGAGGGTTACGCTCCCCACAAGGTGCCGGTAATTGTCGAGGTCTACACCGACAATGTGAATCGCACCGCGCCGGAAATCCGCCACCTGTTCCGCAAAGGTCAGCTCGGCAACAGCGGCAGCAACAAATTTCTCTTTGACCACTCAGGCATTGTTGAAGCCTATCATCCGGATACGAACGCCGACCTCGAAGCTGCCGGAATCGAAGCCGGCGCCAATGAAGTCGAGCAGCTCACGAGTGCGCAAAATGATGATATCCCTCAAGGCGCGGCCGGAGCTCGTTTCCTGACCGATCGCGGCGCGGTTCACAATGTCTCCCGTTGGCTGAACCAAAACGGATGGAAAGTAATCACGAGCGAAATTGGTTATATTCCTAAAAACTTGCCGGAACTTTCCGAGCAACAACGGGCAGAAACCGGCGAGTTCCTCCAGTCACTCGAAGATCACGATGACGTCCACCGCGTTTGGGCGGCGCTGAAGTAGGAGAACGTTTTAAAAAACCGTTAATTGTAGGAGACGCCGTGAGGAGTCTCGAATTCCAAGCCGTTTCTAGAAAGATCAGAGACTCCTCTCACGTCGTCTCCAACAATTTCTACAACACGCTCTAAGACGGTTTCCGGCAATCGCTCAGTTCCCCAGTGTCTCCAGGAGTTGCTTTGCTTGCTCGAATTTTGGTTCCAACTCCAATGCTCGTCGCGCGGCGGCAGCGGCGTCGCGCGGCCGATTGAGTTGGGCCAGGATGGTCGCCCGGGCATAAGGAATCCGCGCATCCTCCGGCGCGATAGATTCCGCGTGCAACAAAGACTCGATTGCCGATTCCGGCTTTCCAAGCGCGTTTTGTGCCAGCCCAAGATTGTACCACGCCAAAGCGTGCCGAGGCTCTAATTTGACGGCTATCTCCAGCTCCGCGACGGCGCCGGGTAAATCCCCTAATTCATTGCGCGCAAGGCCGAGTTTGTAGTGGGACTCAGCATCCTGCGGTGCAAGCCGGCAAGCTTCTTTCAGGGCCTCGGCTGCCTCCTGCGGTTGGTTCAGCGCGCTGAAGCAGACGGCTAGTTCCTGGCGCAGCGGAGCCGAGTAAGGGTCCCAAGCCGCCGCTTTCTGGAAGTGAGGCAATGCCGCATCAAACTCGTTGCGCGAAAAATGATAGATGCCTTTCTGCAATTGCCCGGTTGGCTGATCCGCGCCGACGTTAAGGAATTGCTGGAATTCGCGACCGGCGGGCGAGTTTGGATCCAGGGTCGCGCGCAAGCATGAAGCCGCGGCCAGGCGCACACTGCGTACCGGGTCAGCAAGACGACCTTCGAGCGCCTCCTTCAGCGCCAACTGGGCTACGGCGGATTCGAGAGACGCAGCGGCGGCGGTGCGCACGAGGGCATTGGTGTTTGCAAGATTACCAACCAAAACAGCGCTCACGTCCGATCGCTGCGCCCAGGGCGCAAGAAAGCGGAGCGTGACTGCTTGCCAGTACGGCAGATCCTCCTGCTTCAGCCAATCCAGCAATTCCTGCCGCGCTTGTGGAGCATCACGTTGCGCGTTGGCCATCACCAGGGTACGGCGCCGGGTCGGGCGATCCATTTTCGGGCCATACCATTCATCGCAATATTTCATCGCCCAATCCACCGTTTTGTCCGCATGACAACGGTTGCACGCGTTCGGAATGCCGAATTGTTTCGTGAGGAGCGGGTCGGGGCTGTTGAAACCGTGATCGTGCCGCCAATGCCGCTGCATGTACACCGTTTGCGGCATGTGGCAGTTGACACACTCGCCGCCGGTTTCCTGAATTTCTTTGGGCTTATAGATCGCGAGGTCCAGGTTGACGGGCTGACCGTTGGTATCAAAACCAAAAACCTTGTGACGGCTGTGCGTTACCGGATTGATCACAGGCGCATTCGTGTCGCCGCCATTGTGACAGCGCAGGCATAGCCAGTTGCCCGGCAGAATAGTCTTCATGGAATGCGGGTTGTGGCAATCGAGACAGTAAACTCCCCGCGCGTGCATCCGGCTTCCTAAAAACGAACCATATTCGTAATCCTCATCCCGGATTTGGCCATCGGCGTAATAGCGTTCGCTGTGGTCCACCACGACCAGATCAAAATGATCCAGAAACGGATCGCCCGGTTTGAAGTCGCCGGTCAGTTCCGTGCGCCGCGCATGGCAAAACCCGCAATAATCCATTACCTGGGTGTGCGTCGCTTTGGAAACGGTTGGATCTTTGCGGCCCGACTTTCCGAACTGCTTTTGCCATTGGTTATGCGATGCGAGCGGGCCGTGGCAGGACTCACATCCGACGCTCATTTCGGCCATGACGGTTTGATAACGATCCGCCGCCTCGTCGTAATTCTTTCGCAGCCGCGTATTGTGGCAAGCGGCGCACATCGAATTCCAATTCATGCCGCGTCCGGTCCAATGGCCCCACTCGCCCGGCCGGCGGTCCTCGTTGCCATAAACATTGAACCATTGGTTGGAACGCGGATCGAAACTGGCCTCGAGTGTCTGCCACCGGCCTGCTGGAAAAGGGATCAGGAATTGGCGCAGCGGGTCCTCACCGATCACCCTCTGAATAGCATGTGTTTCAGGTTTGCCGGACAACCCGACCGCGGTCACCAGCGGGACTTCGTTGCTCCAGCGAAGTTCCGAACTTTGGCTGCCATGATGGAAGGTTCGCGGCGGGTCGAAAGCCGCGCGATCCTGAGTTGGATCGATTCGGCGTTCCGCGAGGCCGTGATGCGAGTTTTGCCAAAGGTCATACGCTTCTTCGTGACATTCGCGGCAACTGGCCGAGCCGCCGTATTGGGCGAATACTTCCGCGTCGGGAATTGCTGAACCGCTTGGAGACGCCACGGCCGCAACGGTCTGAGCCGCCGGGCTCTTTGGCCACGTCAACAAGCCTGACTCAATCACCAGCACAACAATTCCGGCCGCCAGAGCCAGGCCGAAAACCACGGCCGGCCATCGCGCTTTCCGGCGCGAATCACGCTGCTTATTTGGCCTGCCATTTCCAGCCATGGTCAGATTGAGTCTATACAAGCGAGAATTGAGCGTGAAAGGGGAAATAACCGAACCGATGTAATGGCTTCAGTTGGGTAGGGCCCGTTGCCAATGGGCCGTTCCCCGGCCGCCTCGGCGAGGCGGCCCCACCAAACATTGAGGGGTTACCGAAACCGAGCTCTCAAAGTCCGTAACCGAAGTCTGCTTCGCGGCGCGGCTTCGAATCCTGGTCACGCCAAACCCGATCACCGCATCCCGCCGCAAAGCCTGCGCGACGCCAAAGGCGTCATTCTGCTGGACCGCACCAAGGCTGGTTTCCTCTTTGCCTATCAGGGCGGAAGCGGCGTTGTCATGGTGCGCGATGCTCAAACCAGCCGCTGGAGCGCGCCGGCTTTCATCAGTGCCAATGAGGCCAGCCTCGGCTTCCAGATTGGTGAGCAACAATCCTTCGTAGTGGTGCTGTTAATGAACACAAATTCGATCCGGCAGCTCGCTAATGGCGTGTTCGATTTCGGCGGCGATGCCAGCGGCACTGCCGGCAATGTCACAGCGGGTGCCGGGGCCACCATCTCCTCTACCGAACCGCTCGCGCTGGTTTATAGCGATACGGCTGGTTTATACGGCGGGGTTTCTATTCGCGGCGACGCCCTTTCGCCGGACACCAAGGCGAACGTGACTTATTACAGCCAGTTCCTCACGACACCGGAGATTCTTTTCGAAGGCAAAGCCAAGCCGAGCCAGGCGGCCGGCGAGTTGGCGCAAAAGCTGGACGAGTATTCCCGCTGAAAAACTCCGTCGTCCGTCCGAGCCGAGTCTGCTCAGTGTCCCTGCTGGTGCTGCAGGCTCTGCAGCAATTCCAGGTCGCTCACTGGTTGCTTGCGTCTCAGGTTTCGCTGGCGCGCGGCCAATTCGTCCACCAACGCTTCCGGGCTGTCGTACTTGGCGAAGCCGTCCGGCGGGGAGAACAGGTCCGCGGCGACGGGTTCGAGACGTGCTTTTGAAACACTGACCGTCAGCGGGATGGCGTTGGAAATGGAGTTGATATGCAGCGGAACGGCTTTGGCATCGGCCGACCACACCACCTGAAAAGTCTCAGCGGTTCCGTTGTTCATTTGAACTGTTGTGAAATCGGCCACATGGCCGGGGTTTGCGGATGTCCGCCCGACTACATTGGTCGCGCGGAGGTCGGAGGAAAGGGGCGCATATCCTTGCAAGGCTTCACTAAGGAGGTACCCGCGCCCTTGCGCGACATCCCAGATAAAAAGGAAATTCCCGCCGCGAGATTTCTTCTCTTCCGTCTTATCGTGAACAGGTGCAAAAATCAGCTTCGACCCTGAGCCAAGAAGCTGTCCGCGCGAACCGTTTTCTTCAGTCACCAAATTACCAGTCCTGGTTTCGACCTGCGCACTGAACCCGACGGTGTTGGTGAGAAACACCGCAGCCGGACCGACTAGAAAGGCTGGGGGAAGCGGGGTTGGAATACGCGTGAAGTCGCGCTCGGAGTGGGTCCCGGAACATCCTGCGAGGGCGGCCGCGAACAAGAGGACGAGGAAATTCCACGCCTGCTTTTTACAGATACACTGCATATGCCGCCGCACAGGATAGACAAAAGGAGCAGGAAGCGAAAGGTTGTAAATCACAGTCAACCACGCTCGTGAATGTGGCGCACAATGGCCGAGGTCACACAAACCGGGGCGCAGGGGGAGAGGATGGACATAATCCGGTTCATCAACCCCGGGACGACGACGCGTTTGCCTTTTATCATTCCGCGATATCCTTGAAGCGCCACCGTGCGCGCATCCATCAAAGGCCATGGCCTTTTCATGTGAATGTTCGCGCGTTCGAAAAACTCGGTGCGAGTCGTGCCCGGGCATAGGGCCGTGACCGTCACCCCGGTGCCTGTCAGTTCGTTGGCGAGCGCATACGAAAACGAATAGACGAAAGCTTTGCTGGCATAATAAACGTTTATTAGCGGACCTGGCTGGAACGCTGCGGTCGAAGCGACGTTCAGAATCCGACCGCGCTTTTGGGCAAGCATGGGCTGCAGAAAGACATGGGTTAACTGTACCAGGGCGGTCATGTTCACCTGCATCATCTCAGTTTGCAGTTCCAAACTGGCAGTTGCGAACGGCCCATAATTGCCGAACCCCGCGTTGTTCACGAGCACTGAGACGGGCGTATTGGCCGTGGCGCTGAAAATTTCGGAAGCGGCATTTGGACGAGCGAGATCTTTGGGCAGGACCATGGTTTCGATCTTGTGCTGGTTTCGCAATTCAGCTGCCAGAGTCTGCAGCCGCGCTTCGTTCCGCGACACCAAGATGAGATTATGATGGTTCTCGGCAAAGATCCTGGCTAACTCGTGCCCGATTCCAGCCGATGCTCCGGTGATGAGTGCCCAATCGCTCATAATGACGTTGCGGACCATAGCACTGGAAATACCTTAGTGGAATCAGGATCGGCGATAGCTGTTTTAAAGCGCGAATGCGCCCTCACTATGAAATTAGGGACGCCGAGGACTGCGCCCCTACCAGCCAGCGCGTGTGTGGCTCAGCGGTAGGGACACCGTCCTCGGTGTCCCCAACCATACTCAAATGGCGGGCAGTCGAAGCTTGAAATTGCGTCTCGCGGGCCCAACCTTCCATACGTAATGAATGGCACGCAATCCATTAAGCGGTCGGTTGCGTGGCTTCCCCACTGGTGGGTGGGCGTGTTGCTGTTGGTGGTTTGCTGGCCGTTGAACTGGACTTTGCCGGGCACACGCACGGCTTACCTCTTTTTCCCGCTCTGGCTCGGGTACATCCTCATCGTTGACGGCATCGTCGCCAGCCGTACCGGTAGTTCGATTTGGACCCGTTCACGCAGGGACTTCGCGCTTCTGTTTGTCGCATCATCGCCCGTTTGGTGGATGTTCGAGGTCATAAACCAACGCACCGGGAATTGGGAGTACCTGGGCAGCAATTCTTTTACTGAGGTTGAGTATTATTTGCTGTGCACGATTTGCTTCTCCACGGTGATGCCGGCGGTATTCGAGACCGCGGAACTCGTGCGAACTTTTCGCTGGGTTGGACGGTTCCCCAGCGGCCCACGTCTGCGGAGCACTCGGCGCGTGCAGATCAGGCTGCTGCTGACAGGACTGGGCATGCTGGCTTTGATGCTCGTCTGGCCGCATTATTTCTATCCTTTGGTATGGTGCTCGCTGGTCTTAATTTTCGAGCCGATCAGCGCATGGCTGCGGCGGCCGCACTTGTTGCAGAATCTAAAACACGGAGATTGGCGACCTGTCGTGTGTCTTGGTTCGGGCGCGCTGATTTGCGGATTTTTCTGGGAGATGTGGAACTACTATTCCTGGCCGCAATGGCAATACCACACGCCTGGCGCGCAGTTCCTGCACGTTTTCAAGATGCCGCTGCTTGGCTACGGCGGGTACATTCCGTTCTCCCTCGAACTCTATGAGTTGAAGAATTTCCTGTGGCCCGGCTCACCTCAATTGAGATTGTCGGAGACTACTTGAGTCAAACGCAGCGTCAGTAGGGCGGCGCCATGGGCGGACGCGGCGGGCCGGCGATTAAGCGCACTACGAACGCAATGATCGCCACGATCAGCAGCAAGTGCAGCCAACCACCCAGTGTGTACGACGTAATCATCCCCAGCAACCACAGCACGATGAGAATAACTGCGAGGGTAAGCAACATACTAACTCCTTGTTGAATTTCGTTTCTGTTTCGGATGTCTGGTTCTTTAAATTACGCTAAAGTCCCAGCGTCCATCGGGCTATGGGGTGATTTAAGGCCAACTCTTGCGTGGAAACCCTCGTCGATCCTGGTAAAGCAGCGCTGATCTCCCGACTACAATGGACCGGGCGTTTGGAACCCATTTCCGAATCTCGCGAAGCGTTTGGAGGGCGACGCATTCCGTCGCTTTCCGTTCTGCGCTTCCAAGGTCGCCACCTACAAGCCGAATTCTTTTTTATTCTGTTCGGTTGAGACCAGGACTGGATGACCCGCAAGTTGTTTTTTGAGCAGGGCTTGTTCGTCCATGGACCCGGTGAGCGGCAGGGCGATCTGCCCGCCGAGCGCGGCGCTGCGTTGCAAAGCCAGCATAATCTCCGCCCCGAGCGCGGCATGTTCCAAATTGCATTGATGCACGCGCGTGCCGTCGAGCCAATCCGCCATTTCCTGGATGTATGGCGGCATGTCCTGATCGTAATTCATCACGCCTTCACCGGATTGATACCCGCCTGATTTGGTGACTGCTCGCCAACCGCCGTTCGTCAGCACCTCGGCGAAACCTTCGGTGCCCTGCGCACCCATCCGATTCTTGCCCCACCACTTAGCTACTTCGGGCTGATCGGGAGCGCCGGCGCCGCATTCATAAATTCCGCGCACGCCGTTGTTGAATTGCACAAACCCAGCCACATAATCCGGCGAGGGATGGTTATCGGCGAATTTGACCGTGCCCGCGGCCTGTGCGATGGCCCAGGTGGCCGGCGTGTAATCATTAAACCAGCAGGTGTAATCGATCAGGTGAGAAAGCATGTGGGTCATCCAACCCGTCGCCGTCCCGTAAACGGTATGCACCCGGCCCAACGCGCCGCTGGCAACGATCTCTTTCACCTTTTGGTAATGCTTGCCGTAGCGATGTTGATGACTCACCACCGCTTTGACACCGGCCTTGGTCAGCAGGTCGCGAATGGCGAACAGCTCGGTGCTGGTCAGCGCCACCGGCTTTTCAAAAGCCACCAGCCTGGCGCCGCCCTCGATCGCCGCCTTGATGAACGGAGTCCGCAGATGCGGCATGGTGCAGAAGCAGAAAACATCCGGCTTGAGTGCCTTCGCCAGCGCTGCGGCATCGGTGCCTTTTTGCGGCCCGCCCAACTTAGCCGCTGCCTCATCGAGACGTTTCTGATCGATATCGCAAATGCCGGTCACCTTGAACCGGGTATTGGCATTGAACGCGGCGGCATGGTGCATGCCGCGTTTGCCCATGCCGACGACGACGACGGTGTATTGTTTCATAACAAAGCCGGAGGACCTTCGGATTTCGACCTCCTTTCGGATCTCGGATTTCGGGTTTCGGCCTTTCAGCAACGGTTCACGCGGCTGCCGCCATTTTCTTCGCATTGCCTGACGTTGCGCCAGGCGCCACCTGCTGGTCCCATTCCTTCACTTTTGCGATCACGTAGTCGACTTCTTCGGCGGTCAGCTCGGGGAACATCGGCAAGCTGATGCAAGTCGCAGCATTACGCTCCGCATTCGGCACCGCTCCGGCTAGCCGCGCGCCTCTGCCCCACGGATAACCCGGCTGCTGGTGAATGGCGATCGAGTAGTGCGTTTTGGCGTCGATGTTGTTTTTGACCAGGTAATCAGCCAGTTGATCGCGCCATTCGGTTTTCCTCGTTTCCACCACGTACAAATGGAACACATGACGATAGCCCGGCAGCTCAATCGGCAAATCGATACCCTTGCAGCCCTTAAGCCCCGCGGTGTAGCGCGCGGCCCACTGGCGGCGCAGATCGTTCCATGCGTCGATGTGCTTGAGCTTGGCGCTGAGAATGCCGGCGTGCAGGTCATCGAGCCGGCTGTTGAATCCATAGCTGTGCACGTTGCGCTGGTTCGAGCCGTGATTGCGCAGCTTCCGCACCTTGGCATCGATATCTGCGTTGTTCGTGACCAGCGCGCCGCTGTCGCCAAAGGTCCCCAGGTTTTTCTGAATAATGAAGCTCGTTGTCGCGGCATCGCTCAACTCGGCGATCTTGAAGCCCTTGCCCGCGGCCCCAATACCCTGCGCGTTATCTTCAATCAACCGAAGCTTGTGTTTGTCGGCGATTTTCTTGAGCGCGGGCATGTCGGCGCATTGCCCGTAAAGATGGACCGGGATGATCGCCTTGGTTTTCGGCGTGATAGCCGCTTCCACTTTCGCCGGGTCGATGCACTTGGTCTTCGGATCGCAATCCACGAACACCGCCGTCGCTCCCGCAATCCAAATCGCTTCGGCCGTTGCGAAGAATGTGTTGGGATGCGTAATGACCTCGTCCCCGGGCCCAATGCCCAGCGCCATCAGCGCGAGCCAGATCGCATCGGTGCCGTTACCCACGCCAATGGCGAACTTCGTCCCATGATACGCCGCCAACTCCCCTTCAAACTTCTTAAGCATCGGCCCCATCACATAGGCGCCGCTCTCCAAAACCGTCTTAATGTTCTGATCGATTTCCGACTGAATATTGTGGTATTGCCGAACGTGACCGTAAAATTCAACTTTCATGAAGGCTTACGCTAACGAACGGAATATTTAACACAAGTGTTTAATCGGACCGCGAGATGTCCCGGTTCGCCAGCTGGAATGATGCTGGTAGGGACGCGTCCTCGGCGTCCCCATTTCTCAGGGTCCGAGTCTTAGCCGGTAAAATCGCTCCCGGTAATTCGTCGCCATCAGATCGCTCCACGAGAACGGCGGCGTCGCTGATAAATTCGTAAACAGAGGTTGCCACACCAGCGGAGGCAATAGATTCGTTACCGCTTCAAAGATATAATCGGGGCCGCTGTCGCCGCTGACATTCAGGGTAATGGATGACCCTGCGAACGCCGGTGATAACTGCGGAGCAGCCGGCTGCGTCACGAAAATGGTCCACCATTGAGTCGCGCTCATAGTTGGTGTGCCGTTGTCGGCAACGACCAACCCCAACAGATTTGTTGAGGGCGAGGATGCAATTGGTGGACGCCAACTGAACCACGAGTTGCTGGAGCCGACCGGGGTCACTGTGGCGCCCGCCGGCGCATTCGCCAGCCCCCAAAACAAAGTTTGCGCCGGCAGGTCTGGATCGTGCGCGACATTCGTGAGATTCAAAACGCGTCCTGCTAGAATCGTGGCATCGGCAATTGGCGCCAGGACCGGCGCGTGATTCATCAGCAGCGGAATCTCAGCAGCGCTGAACACGCGGCCAAAAAGTTGAACATCGTCAATGATGCCGGGAAAAAATCCGCCGGCATAACCGGCCTGGATGCTGCCGATGCGCAGAGCCGGCGCCGCTGCTTTCGTTCCCGTCGGGCCGTTCGTGGATGCCTGCAGCGCCCCGTCGATGAAGGCCTGCATCTGGCCGCTCACCGCATCACGCGTGGCGGCCACGTGATGCCATAGGCCATTGTTGACCGCATTCGTGGTCAGGATCGTCGTATCCGGGTTGCCGATGCCCAGGGCCACTTTGCTCCCGACCAGGGTCACGCCAAAGTCGTCCACCGTGCCGCTGACTTCGCCGTCCACCAGTCCTTTGCCCGCCCACCATTGGCCGGTGCTGGCAGTTGCCGTCGTTTTCATCCAAAACGAAATCGTGAAACTATTGCTGATGCACCGCGGGATCTGCACATAGCCGGTTGTGCCGTCAAATTGCGCCGCTAACGCGCCAAGTTTGCCCGCAACAAAGCTCACGCCTCCGGCAATCGCCCCGTCATTCCCGGAGTCCGAAGCGTCCTGGGCATTCCCTTCGAATGGATACCACGCCTGCGGCGAGGAAGAAGGAGGCGCCGGTGTGACGTTAGTGAGCACGTGCGTGGTCACCGATTGCGGCGCGATGAATGTTGAGAATTGCCGGTTCGTCACCGGTGTCGTTGTAAGGAGTGCCTCGTTTTCAGTTGGCGATGTCCGTGTCCGGCTCGCCTGCGCCGGCAAAGCGCTGAACCCGCTCAGGTCGTAGGTGATCGTGAAATTGTTCGTCGTTTCGTTCACGCTGACAATCGTAAGCGTGTGATTGGTCGGGTTATAAGCGGCCAGCGAATTGGTGTCGCCCACGTTGATGATTTGGCAGCCCGGGCGAATGAATTGGCTGAACTGGCCAAGAACATAGAATTTTTTGTTGATGGTGTAGCTGGTGTTGCCGCTGCCATCCAAAACATTGTAGATGCAACCCCAGCTGCCGCTGTCGACTACTTGCCAGTAAACCCATGCGCGCGCCCACATTCCCGCAATGTCGTTCCGAATACGTCGCGCCATCGTCAAGCCGGTGGCATCCCCATCGCCGTACTCAGAAACCCACAGCGGCTTGTGCTGGTATGCCGCAAGGTTGCGCAGCCCGGCTGGATTATTGGCGCCGTAGGTGTGCGAAACCATCCGTGTGACATTGCTCATTGAAGCCGCGCTATAGGCGTTGAGTGAGTTGATGGCGCTTTGTTCGTCGTTGTCTTCAGACGCGGCGATGCCGGCCGACTGGCCGCGAGCGACAAGTTCGGAATGCAAAAGCCCGACAAGCCGCGATTGCTGGTCGCTGCTGATATGACACCCCTCCTGCCGCCCCGCATATACCCACCACGCAGCCGTCGGTTCGTTCAGTGGCGTGACCGTGTCAAATATGACGCCATCCAGCACCGATAGATTGCTGACGGCTGTGGCGAGATAAACCGCAAACGAACCCTCGTAACTCGCCTGGAGGTTATTGCTTGTGCCGTTGGTCGAGCCAGTCACGCTGCCGCTCACGGTCATCCACCACGGCGGCGAGTTCGCGAATGCTTCGACGCGGTTCGCGCCTAGCGCTACGGCTTGCCGCAGTATCCAGCGCTGGTTTGCGTCAACTGTCCAGTTCCACACGCCCGGGGAGGGTTCGAATCCCGGCATCTGCGCGCGAAATTCCATGCTGTTGCTGATCCCGGGATTTTCGCCGCCGCCGATATTATAGCGAACGATGTTCAGTTTGAGCTGGCTGAAGGCCATCGAGGTGTACGTCGAACGATTCGCGAATCCGCCAATGACATTTGCCCACCAGCACAAGGAAGTGCCCCAGCCCTCAAAACTATCCACCAGGACCAGCTGCGGATCGACGGGAGCGGTGTAATTGGTTTGGGCGCCTACCCCCAATGGCAACGCAGCCAGCGCAAGGGCCAGATATCCGGATTTGGACCAAAACAGCACTCAACGAAAATAACCTATCGACCGCCGGAGCGCGAGACGTCTCGGCTTGCACTCCCCGATGCCGAAGGCGTCAGTCACACCAGCCCAGTGGCGAAGCCCTGGGTTTCCGACCAACAATGTATTTCAAGCGCCGAAAGCGCGATTCATCTGAACTGCCAACCGCCCCTGGACTGGCTAATCATGGACTGCGAGCCGTCCCGGCTCGCAGCGGCGTCGCTGGAATGAGGCATGCCGCTTCCTCCCCATCTCGGACGTCAGCGCGCCCCTCACGCCTTTCCGCCGAACGAGACATAGTCATCCACGTCGAGCAAATCGAACCACGACACAATGTCTTCGCGTTTGGGCGCCGCCTTTTGGTGCAGGTCGTTAAAATACGAACGCGATTCGGCATCGGCGGGCGCGCGCTGATCGGCGTAAGTGGACCAGGCGGCAATCTCAGCGTCGGTATGTTTGCTTTTGGCGTTCTTCTGAATCCACAACAGGATTTCGCCGTCGCTTTTGCCGGCCGCCAATTGTTTCTTTAGCGCCTCAGCCGAGATGCCCGCGAAATCGAGGAATCGTCCGTCCATCGGGCAATTGTAATGATATTCGCCTTCGGTGCCGGCGATCGTGGCGCGGCCTTTGTCGAGCATGCGCGGCAGAATGGCATAGCCACCCAGGCGCACCCGCGCACTGCGCGGCGGCCGTTTCGTTAGATCCGGAGCATTCTTAAGAGCCATAAACGTTTCCTGAATTTGCTGGTTTTGGTTTCTTGCGTTGCGGTCTGCGCCAAACGCGCCACCGCTCTTCGTGGAGGTAAAGATGCAATTAACCCGGCGCTTTGCAAGCGCCTGGGAGCGCCAGCATCCTGCCGGCTGGCGGTGCTAAATACCCCTGGCTTCCGCCACTACCGCCTTCGGTAAACCTGTATCCACTGCCCCGACTTAGGATTGCCCGTTCCCGTCCAGGAAAACGCCGGCTCGCGACCTTCAACAAGATCGACATAGCCCACCGGTTCGAGATGGCTCTGCTGGTATTTGATAAACCATTCCACGATCGAAAAATCCGAATCCATCCTTGGCCCCCACGACGAAGGCTGCGACACAAACACGAAGTAGGCCGGCTCGTTAGTCGTCAGTTCCTGGACCAGGTCGGCCTGCATCGTGGCCGCGTAAAGTTGTCGCTCCAGCAGCGGATACATGTAAACGTAACCCGTCGCCGACCGCCTGTGACTGTAGAAATAAATCTGCGGCTCCGAACCCAGCACCGCAATTCGCGCATCCGGCGGACAATGCGCCTCGAGATAATGACCGATCTCGACCGACTCCGGGAACGGGTTCCCGCCATATAACGTGCGGGATACCTCGGCCGGGCTCTGCTCGAAAAAGACTGCACGGGAACTATACAGGAACCACCCTGCGGCCGCAGCGAACACCAGCAGCGGCACCGTCTGCCAGTGCGCGCATCGACCTTCACCACTGAGCAGCCGCCTGCCGCCTTCCACCGCCAGTCCCGCCAGCAAACCCAGCGCCGGAAACAGCACCAGATAGTAATGGCCCCGGAAATAGCCACCGGGGCAAACCGATAGAAATGAAAAGCAGAAAAAGGCCGTTGCCATCGCCCACTGCCGACGAAGTCCTTGTTCGCAGAAGAGCAGCACCAACCCCAGGCCCGCCAGGATCCACAACCCCGGCGCCGGTTTGAACACGCGCATCGTCTGGGTGAACAGAATATGGAGCTCGTCGTGAAAGGTGTTCAACTGCGCATAAGCTGACGCGTATTTCACCGTCCAAAACCAGAACCGCTCGAATACGCCCGCCGCCATAAGCAGTACGAACGTAATGGCGATCGGCACCACAAACCCAAGCACGAGCAATCCCGCGCGTCGTGCCCAGCGCCGCCAGTTTCGCGTGGGCTGCGACAGTTCTTCGATAATCAGCCAGACTCCCGCCAGCAAACCAAACGCGGCCCCCGATTGTTTCATCAGCGCCGCCAGGCCCAGCAGCAATCCCGCCAGCACCAGCCGAAGTCCCGGGCACCGCGCTGACATCTGCGGCAGCAGCAGCAATCCGCCCAGCGCCGGCAAAATCACAAAATGCGTCGCGTGCGCTGCCAGCCCGAAACTGGACGGCGTGATGGAAAGCAGCGCGCATGTCGCGCCCGCAACCGCCCCGGCCACTGGCCCGGCAATTCGCCGGGTTAAAAAGAACGTCAGGATCGCCGTGCCCAGCGAAACCAATAAAGCGCCAATATGGATCGCGCTGATGCTTTGGCCGAACAGGTCCATCACCAACGCGTAGGCCGCAAAAATCCCCGGCCATTTCATGCTGTAAAGCGCCTGGTACGGCGGCACCCCCTGCAGCAGCAATTGGCCCGCATATGCATACTCCCCTTCATCCCGCTCCAGCGGCGTCGCGGCCAATCGCAACCGAATGAAGCTCACCACTGCGAGCGCCACAACCAGCAGGGCCACCCACCACCATCGCGTCGTCAACGCTTGGCCGTTGCTCGGCTCGGGCGTGGCGATCTTGATCTTGGTGGCGCCCTTGGTTGGATTGGCGAGACTCGGCATTCCGCCACGTAAACTAACCAAACCGAATCCGACTGTCAGTCAGGAAGGCAAAGCATAATCGTAATCGACGCCGGATTCGACTGACGGAGCAAATTGTGTTACATACTCAGCGTTGTTGGCCCCCGCGAGTGAGGCAAGAGAGCGCGGGTCGATAAACCGCAACTTGCAACTGGATAGCTGCATGAAAGACGAAATCATCCGCATCGGGCAAATCGATGTCCGATTCCTCCTGGAAAGCGCCGCTACGAACGGTGCCCTGGCGATGTTTGAATTCACTGTTCAGGCGGGCGCCAAGGTGCCACTGCCTCATTATCACAAGGCATACGACGAGACTATCTACGGTGTCGCGGGCGTGATGACCTTCACCATAGAAGGCAAAGCTCTGGACATTCGCCCGGGCGAAGCTTGTTTTATCCCGCGCGGCGCAGTGCACGGTTTCAACAACCTGCAACAGACCGATGCCAAGGCATTGGCGGTCGTGACTCCTGCGTTACTCGGCCCGGATTTCTTCCAAGAGGTCGCGGCCCTCATGCAGGCCGGTGGCCCTCCCGATGCTGAAAAGCTGAAATCGGTCATGCTGAAACATGGGTTGGTTCCGGTGATGCCGCCGACGCTTGGCCGCTGAGTTGCGTCATGCCTAGCACGGTGGAATGCCTCTACGCCGAACCATCGCAGCCTGCGGGAGATGACGAGGGTCCAATCATCCGTCCGCCGGCTCCTCAGTCGGAAATGTCATTACTCCGGCATGCCTTGAGCCGGGGGTTTGGCTGTTGTCACATACCTATGAGCTTATCAAGCGAAAATGATCAGTCGCTTAGAATCAGGCAGGCAACCCCTGCCGACGTGGACGTCATTGTCATTCACCGGCACCGTATGTTCGCCGACATGGGCTACGGCGATGAGGCGCAGCGCGAAGCCATGACGATTGCCGCTCGGCCATTCATTGAGTCCGCGCTCGCGGACGGTTCCTACCGAGGCTGGCTTGTCGAGGACCAGGGCCGCGTCGTAGCCGGCGGTGGCGTGGCCATCGTGGGCTTCCAACCCACACCTTTCGATCCGAACCCGCGCAAGGCATGGATTCTCAACATGTACACCGAGCCCGCCTACCGTCGGCGCGGATTGGCGACGGAACTCCTGAGGAGGATGATTAGCTGGTGTCATGAGCAAGGGTTTAAATCCGTAGCCCTTCACGCAAGCAATGCTGGGCGACCCATTTATGAGCAGCTCGGCTTCAAGCCAACCAACGAGATGCGCCTCCCACTTGAGTAGCCTTTCCGCCTCGTCGAGACGATTTTAGATGGAGACCAGGGAGAAATAGAGTGCAGTAACTTTACAAACTCGCATCCAGCTATTTTTTTCAAAAACTGCTTGTAATTTTTTTGCCGTAAGGCACTGTTTTCGGGCTTCAGGCCCTGAAATTGACTCCCGGGGACAGAGTGTCCCTTGACACAGGCCTGAGAATTCAGATGCGACTTTTGAGAGTTCTTTTAGTACTGATACTGATAGTGGGCGGCCTGGTGCTCGGGCCGAGCGCTTCTGCCGCAGAGGAGCACGGGTTACCCCAGCACGCCGTCGAAGTCGCCCGACTGAACACGCCGTTTGGGCCTTTCCCGATTACCAACTCGATGGTGGTCACGTGGATCGTCGCGGTCGGGCTGATCGTGTTCGCGCAGCTCGCCACCCGGAACATGAAAGCCGTACCGGAAGGGGCGCAGAATTTCTGGGAATGGATGGTCGAAAGCCTGCACGATTTCCTCGAAGGAATCATCGGGCATCACCTGGTCGAGCGGACGTTTTGGTTTTTTGCCACGGTTTTCATTTTCATCCTGTTTGCGAACTGGGCGGGCCTCATTCCTGGCCTGGGCACGTTTGGGTGGGGACACCAGACCGCACAAGGATTCGTGGTTGACCAGCCGTTTTTCCGCGGGGCGAATGCGGACCTGAACATGACGCTGGCGATGGCGCTGGTGTTTTTCGCGTGCTGTTTGTTTGGGGCGGTGCGGGAAATCGGGCCGTTTGGATTTCTGCTGCACCTGTTCGCGCCCAAGGGCGAGACCACCGGTTTTCTGAAGGCGCTCATGGTTCTGGTTTTTTTGGCCGTCGGACTGCTTGAGGTATTCTCGATCCTGTTCCGGCCGGTCTCGCTGAGCTTCCGGCTTTACGGGAATATTTTCG